>CALWBS010000182.1 GCA_944376135.1 uncultured Enterocloster sp. | reverse complement strand
GGGAGGCTTGATTTTAGGATTCCGCAACATTATTGGGGATATTGCGCTGTTTGACGGCGGCACAAAGACGCTGACCGAGATTTCCGTGTTCTGGTCCGGCGTGTACAGTTTTCTCTGGCTGATCGGCGAGGCCGTGTTCCACTTCCTGCCGGTGTGCATTGTGTGGTCCATCACCAAGAAGATGGGGACGACCCAGGCGCTGGGAATTGTCCTGGGAATTACTCTTGTGTCCCCGCAGCTTCTGAATGCGTACAGTGTGGCTACCACGGCGGCGGCGGATATCCCCAAGTGGGATTTCGGATTTTTCCAGGTGTCCATGGTGGGTTATCAGGCCCAGGTGATTCCCGCGGTTTTGGCCGGATTTACCCTGGTGTTCTTTGAGCGATTCTTCCGTAAGATCTGTCCTGCGGTGGTGTCCATGATTGTTGTGCCCTTTATGGCACTGGTTCTTTCCGTGATTGTAGCCCACGGAATTTTAGGCCCCATCGGCTGGAAAATCGGTGACGCTATTTCCCAAGTGGTGAATGCGGGGCTGAATTCTCCTTTTAAGAGTGTGTTCGCGGCGATATTCGGCTTCTTCTACGCGCCGCTCGTCATCACGGGGCTGCACCACATGAGCAACGCCATCGACCTGCAGCTTATCGCAACCCCGCCGGTGTATGGAACCACCCTGTGGCCTATGATTGCCCTTTCCAATATTGCGCAGGGCTCTGCGGTTCTGGCGATGATTTTCCTGCAGAAGAATAACCAGAGAGCGAAGGAAGTTTCCGTCCCCGCGTGCATTTCCTGCTATCTGGGCGTCACGGAGCCTGCCATGTTCGGTGTGAACTTGAAGTACGGATTTCCCTTTATCTGCGGTATGGTTGGATCTGCTATCGGCGCGGTAATCTCCATTACCGGCGGTGTGGTGGCCAATGCGGTGGGCGTGGGAGGCCTTCCCGGCATCCTTTCCATCAGAGCGCAGTATATGGGGATTTACGCGGTAGCTATGCTGGTAGTGATTGCGGTTCCCTTTGCGCTGACCTATGCGGTGGGAAAGAAAAAGGGAGTTGACAAGGAGGGCGCGGAGGATCAGCCATCTGTGAATGCGGGCGAGACAGCACAGGAAAACACGCCTCAGGCTGTGAGCGGCGCGGCTTCTGCTCAGGATAGCGCCGCATCGGCTCTCGGGAGCATTTCCGGCGGCGGGGACGAAAAGGAACTGGCAGCCTATGTGTCCGGCCAGGTGATTCCCATGGATGAGGTGCCGGATCAGGTATTTGCCTCCAAGGCGTTGGGAGACGGAATCGCGATTATACCTGAGGATGAGACTCTGCGGGCGCCGGCGGACGGAACCGTAGCAGTGGTGATGGAGGGAAGTCTGCACGCCTGCGGCCTTCAGCTGGACAATGGCATGGAGGTTCTGCTGCACATTGGTTTGGACACCGTGGCCATGAACGGAGACGGGTTTGAGGCGCTGGTGAAGACGGGCGACCGGGTGAAGCGGGGAGATGCCCTGATCCGGTTTGACAAGAAGAAAATCGCGGCGGCGGGCCATCCCGACATGGTGATTATGGTGATGACCAATCCGGGAAATGCCCAGTCCATTCAGTGGAAGACAGGAAGCCTGGTGAAGGCAGGGGAGAGCGTGGCACAGTGGTGATGAGGCCGGCAGATTGACGGGAAGTATTGACGAGATGATAAGGAGGACGGATGATGGAAGGCTTTAAGGAAAGCGTTGTATATCAGATTTACACAAAATCCTTTCAGGATTCCAACGGGGACGGGCTGGGAGATATAAGGGGAGTGATCTCCCGTCTGGACTACTTAAAGGAGCTGGGGGCTGACTATATATGGCTGACGCCGTTTTTTAAGTCCCCCCTCAACGATAACGGGTATGATGTGGCGGATTATCTGTCCATTGACCCGGTGTTCGGCACCATGGAGGATGTGGAGGAATTGATTGCGCAGGCAGATGCCCGGGGAATCGGCTGCATGTTTGACATGGTATTTAACCACACCTCCACGGAGCACGCGTGGTTTCAGAAGGCGCTTTCCGGAGATCCGGAGTACATGGATTACTATATATTCCGGGATGGGGAGCCGGACGAGCCGCCCACCAACTGGCAGTCCAAATTTGGAGGGAGCGCCTGGGAGTATGTGCCCCATCTGAAGAAATGGTATCTGCACCTTTTTGATGTGACCCAGGCGGATTTAAATTGGGACAATCCCAAGGTGCGGGAGGAGCTTAAAAACGTAATCCGGTTTTGGAAGGATAAGGGAGTGAAGGGATTCCGCTTTGACGTGGTGAACCTGATTTCAAAGCCGGAGGTGTTTGAAAATGATGATGCAGGGGACGGCCGCCGTTTTTACACAGACGGTCCTCATGTCCATGAGTATCTGCATGAACTGACAGTGGATACCGGGATTGACGGCATGGTGACGGTGGGGGAGATGTCATCCACCTCCCTGGAAAACTGCATCCGCTACAGCCGGCCGGAGGATAAAGAGCTATCTATGTGCTTCAATTTCCACCACCTGAAGGTGGATTATAAGGACGGAGACAAATGGCAGCTCATGGAGCCGGATCTGGGCAAATTAAAGCAGCTCTTTACGGAGTGGCAGGAGGGCATGGAGAAGGCCGGAGGCTGGAACGCAGTGTTCTGGTGCAACCATGACCAGCCCAGGGCAGTGTCCCGGTTCGGCGATGACGGGAAATATTGGAAGGAATCCGCCAAGATGCTGGCCATTATGATTCACATGTTCCGGGGGACCCCCTATGTGTTTCAGGGGGAGGAGCTGGGCATGACGAATCCGCAGTACACGGATATTTCCCAGTATCGCGATGTGGAGAGCATAAATTATTACCAGATCCTTCAGGAGAGGGGAGCTTCAAAGGAGGAGGCCCTGGCGGTGCTGGGAGAGCGCTCCAGGGACAATGGCCGCACGCCCATGCAGTGGAACGGCGGTTCGGGGGCCGGGTTCACGAAAGGGGAGCCGTGGATCGGGATTCCCGCAAACCACAGCTATATCAATGTGGAAGAAGAAAATAAGGATGAGGACTCTATTCTTAGCTGCTATAAGAAATTAATACGGCTAAGAAAGGAGCACCGGGTGATCGCAGAGGGAGACATCGGATTTATTTACAGGGATCACCCGCAGATATTGGCTTACAGGCGCTCGGATGCGGATGAGGAGCTCGTTGTCCTGACAAATATGACAGGGCGGGAAGCGGTCCTTGCACCGGGATTTGACGCCAAAGGCTGGGAGCTTATGATCGGGAGCTGGAAGGAGGCGCCGGCGGAAGGGGAGATCCGCGTGCTGCGGCCCTTCGAGGCCCTGGTCTATCGCAAGGCTAATTCAGACGGTAAACCATAAAATTCAGATAGGCGGCAAAGAGGCACCAGAGGAGATAGGGAATCTGGAGATACCCGGCTGCCGGGCGGATTCTGCAGAACCGGCGGATCATGGCAGTGATCAGCGCAATCAGAAGGATCAGCCACAAAAAGGCAGGCAGGTATAGGGAAAAACGGAAAAACAGAATGCTCCAAAAGAAGTTGACGAGCAGCTGGATTCCGTAGAGTGCCAGGGCAGCCTCCCGCTCGGGATGTCTGGAGCGGTAAATTATATAGGATGAGATTCCCATCAAGAGATAGAGAACGAACCATACGAGGGGAAAGACGAACCCCGGCGGGCTCAAGGCGGGCTTATTTAATGGTCCGTATTGAGCCATGCCGCCGCTGAAAAGGGCAGACAAGATGCCGGTGGTGAGGGGAATCAGTACGGCGGCCGCAAGGCCGCCTTTATTTCTTTTCTTCATACGCGCTCTCCTTGCCTTGAAGATTTCTACTGTCTAGTTTATGCGGGATGCAGGGAACTATGCAGGCCTGCGCGGGGCAGGACGGTTTTCAGCGCGCAATCCGGGTGCCGCACGGAAAATTTTCTTGACTTGAACCTTGCTCTAAGTCGTATAATAAAAATATACAAAGCGGGGCCGCATACCGGGCAAAGTCTGTTTTTTTCGGGCCGGACTATGCGGCGAAACCCGCGCAGAAAGAAAGGAGAAGCATACATATGGTATATAAGGAATTCCAGGATTTAAAGCTCTCGGCTCTTGGCATGGGCGCGATGCGTCTTCCGGTGATGGAGGGAAATGACTCACAGATTGACGAGGAGGCTGCCGCAAGGATGGTTGACCTGGCCATGGAGAGCGGCGTCAATTATTATGATACGGCCTGGGGCTATCACGGGGGAAATTCGGAGCTGGTGATGGGAAGGGCTCTCAAAAAGTATCCCAGGGAGAACTTTTATCTGGCGACCAAGTTCCCGGGCTACGACCTTTCCAATATGGACAAGGTGGAGGAGATCTTTGAAAAGCAGCTGGAAAAGTGCGGGGTGGACTATTTTGATTTCTACTTGTTCCATAACGTGTGCGAGATGAATATTGATGCCTATCTGGACCCCAAATATGGTATTTTCGACTACTTGATGAAGCAGAAGAAGGCGGGACGCATCCGTCATCTGGGCTTTTCCGCCCACGGCGCCTATGCGGTGATGGAGCGCTTCCTGGAGGCCTACGGGAAGGACATGGAATTCTGCCAGATTCAGCTCAATTATCTGGACTGGACCTTCCAGGATGCCAAGTCCAAGGTGGAGCTTCTGAAAAAATGGAATATTCCTGTATGGGTGATGGAGCCCCTGCGCGGCGGAAAGCTGGCATCCCTGCCGGCAGAGGATGAGGCGAAACTTAAAGCGCTCCGTCCGGACGAGGGAATCCCGGCTTGGGCCTTCCGCTTCCTGCAGTCTATCCCGGAGGTCACGATGATTCTCTCAGGAATGTCCAATGAGGAGCAGATGAAGGACAATATCCGCACATTCGCGGAGGATAAGCCGTTAAACGAAAAAGAAATGAACGCCCTTCTGGAGATTGCCGCGGGCATGTTAAAGAATTCCGTTCCGTGTACGGCCTGCCACTACTGCGTGAGCCACTGTCCGCAGGGACTGGATATCCCCAGGCTTCTGTCCCTGTATAATGAGCACAGCTTTACGGGCGGCGGTTTTATTGCGCCGATGGTTCTGCAGACTCTTCCGGAGAATAAGCGCCCGGATGCCTGCATCGGATGCAGAAGCTGCGAGGCGGTCTGTCCCCAGCAGATTAAGGTATCCGAGGTTATGGCGGATTTCGCGGAGAGAACGAAAGCGAACGCATAAGTGATAGGAGGAGAACTACATACTATGGAATACCGCAGACTGCCCAAGGGGATGGAGGAGATCAGCATTCTCGGCCTGGGCAACAGCTCCCTGGGAGCTGCAGGAGAAAAGGAGATGGAGGAAACTCTTGCGCTGGCCCTGGAGAGCGGCATCAACTATTTTGATATGGCATCTTCTGACGCCGCTCCGTTTCCCGTGTTTGGGCGCGTAATGGAGAGCTGCCGCGATAAGGTGTATTTTCAGATTCATTTTGGAGCGGACTATCACACGGGGAAATATGGCTGGACCCTGAATCCGGAGGCGGTCAAGCGTTCGGTGGACTGGCAGCTTGCCCAGCTTAGGACGGATTATATTGACTTTGGGTTTATCCACTGCATTGATGAAGAGGGAGATCTGGAGCAGTTTTTATCCTGCGGAACCCTGGAGCATATCCAGGACTTAAAGGCCCAGGGCGTTGTGCGCCGCATCGGCCTTTCCACCCACACGCCGGCCATCGCGTCCCGGGTGATGGACATGGGGCTCATCGATATGCTGATGTTCAGCATTAACCCCGCCTATGATTACCGCCACGGGGAGTATGCCATCGGAGCTACGGACGAGCGGATGGAATTATACTTAAAGTGCCAGAAGGAGGGGGTGGGAATCTCGGTCATGAAGGCGTTTTCCGGAGGGCAGCTCTTAAACGCAAAGACCTCACCCTTTAAGAAGGCGCTGACGGAATACCAGTGCATCCAGTATGCTCTGGACAAGCCGGGAGTGCTCACGGTTCTGCCCGGCGTTCGGGGAAAAAAGGACTTGGAGCGCATTCTGGGCTTTCTCTCTGCTTCGCAGGAGGAGAGGGATTATTCGGTTATAGGAAGCTTTACGCCCCGGGAGGCAGAGGGGAGCTGTGTGTACTGCAATCACTGCCAGCCCTGCCCTGCGGGACTTGATGTGGGGCTGATCAACAAATACTACGACCTGGCCTGTGCCGGGGATGCCATGGCAAAGAGCCATTACCTGAATCTGGAGAAGAAGGCCTCGGCCTGTATTGGCTGCGGCCATTGTGACAGGCGCTGTCCCTTCCACGTTGAGCAGACAGAGCGCATGCGGAGGATAAGCGATTATTTCGGCGAATAGGCCGGCAAAAGGAGACTATAGGATGGGAAGCAGAGAGAAAATGCATACGTCCCGGTATTATGGGGCGCTGGTATATTTTTAAGAGAAAAAAAGGATGAAAAATCATTTGGCTTATGTTACAATGGGACAGACGCTGATTAAAGGGGATGTAGAGAGATGGAGAAGAATCGGTATGATCTGTTCATACAGATGCTGAATGAATTTGATAAGGGGTGTGGCCTCACCGCGGAGTATGATGCCTTGCTTCACGACTATGACGGGACAATTTTGTTCCAGGCGGAGTCACAGATGATTAAGATGATAGGAAATAATCCGGGGATAACCGCCTCGCAGATTTCCAAGATTGTGGACAGAACCAGCAGCGCTTCCTCCCAGCTGATCCGAAAGCTGAAGAAAAAGGGCTGGGTGATGCAGAAGCGGAATGAGGAAAACAATCGGCAGTATAATCTGTATCTGACGGAGGCGGGCAGCCAAATCTACCGCAAGCATCAGAGCTTTGAGAATGCCTGCTATAAGAGAACCTTTCATGGGCTGGATCGGTTTTCGGAGAAGGAGCTGGAAACTTATATTGCGATACAGCGGCAGATAAATGAGACGTTTCAGCTGGATGTGGAGGAAAGCCGGGAGCTGGGCACGAAGAGAGAAAATTCGGATGCGCATGAAAAGGGCTGAAAGGCTGGAGCAAGCATTGCACAGAGCCGATAAAAGGAGACCGAAGGCGGCACAGATGCCGGTTTCGGTCTCCTTTTATCGGTGCGCCTGGCGGCGCATCTATTATTTATGCATTAAATACGTACTTATCCAAACGGTCAAAGGCTTCTTTCACGCGGGAAAGGGGAAGGGCCAGGTTGATGCGCAGGTGGCAGGGACCGTGGAACATACGGCCATCCTGGCAGCCTACGCCCACATCCCAGGCGGCCTTTTCCACATCCTCGATGGTCTTTCCATGCGCTTCGCACCACTTGGTGCAGTCCACGAACAGCATGTATGTGCCCTGGGGACGGCTGATTTCCACGCCTTCAAAGTGCTCCTCTATGTACTTGCAGGCATAGTCCACATTTTCCGTGATGGTCTGGCGGAGCTCGTCGGTCCACTCCCGGCCTTCGGGGGTGTAGGCGCCGATCAGAGCGTGCATGGAGAGCACATTCATCTCATTGTAGTGTGCCAGAGAGGACTCCTTATCGACCCGGTCCCGGATATAGGAGTTGTAAATAATGTGGTAGCTTCCTACCAGGCCGGCCAGGTTGAAGGTCTTGGAGGGGGCGTAGAGGGCTACGGTGCGCATCCTGGCATCCTCGGACACGCTCTGGGTGGGGATGTGCTTATAGCCTTCCAGGATAATATCGGACCAGATTTCATCAGAGACCACCATCACATCGTATTTCTTGTAGAGTTCCATGGCCTTCTCAATCTCCCAGCGTTCCCAGACGCGTCCGCAGGGGTTGTAGGGGGAACAGAAGATGGCTGCGTGGATTTTATTTTCCACGATCTTCTTTTCCATGTCGTCAAAATCCATGCGCCATACGTTCTCTTCGTCCTTTACCAGAGGGGAGAGGACCATATGGTAGCCGTTGTTTATCAGGCAGTTGGTAAAACCAATGTAGGTGGGGGAATTGAGAAGCACGTTGTCCCCCTTGGAGCAGAATACATTCAAAGCGCTGATTACGCCGCCCAGCACGCCGTTTTCATAGCCGATGCATTCGGGGGTAAGGCCCTCCACCCCATTCCGGTCCTTATGCCACTGGATAATGGAATCGAAATACTCCTTACGGGGAGCGAAATATCCGAAAGCCGGATGCTGGGTCCGACGGATGATAGCCTCGGTGATGGTGGGAACCGTGGGGAAATTCATATCCGCCACCCACATGGGGATGAAGTCAAAGCCCTCCTTCGGCGGTGTGGGGGCCATAGGGTTCTGCCCCAGGGAGTCAACGGCAAGCGCATCCATTCCGCTGCGCTTCATAATAGAGGTAAAATCGTATTTCATGGTAAATGCTCCTTTGCTTATAGATTTATTTAATTTATTTAGCTGATTGATTAGCTGCTAAGTCAGAACCGGCAAGACGCGCCGGATGGTTTTACACGGACTCGTAGCTTATATCCATTTTAACATGTTTGCTGCGGATGTGGGCAAAAATAAATGAACCAACGATAACTACCACGTTTAAAAGCTGAAGAGGCCTGCTCAAGGTGGAGGCGTTCAGGAAAATGTTGAACAGGGCTGCCAGGGAACCCACAAGGGTCAGCAGGTTCAAAAGGCCGGAGCCCATTTTAAACTTGGAATTGTTCCATGCGTCGGGCACAATCTGGGGCAGCTTCCAGAGGAACATATTGATGAGCAGGGACATAACGCCGTTGGCAATCAGGGACATATTTCCCAGGACGGATACGTCCAGGCCGCTGATGATGCACACCACGCCCAGAACATACAGGACGCCCAAAAGGATGATGGGAGTATTCCAGCGGGAGAGCTTAGCCAGCCCGGCAGGAAGCCATCCGTCATCGCAGGCCTGCATGGTAGGCTTGGGGCCCCAGGCAAACTGGGAGTTTAAGGTGGAGATAAGGGCAAATCCTGCGCCGCATATCATGAAGAACACGTAGATCGGACCTGCCAGGACCCTCTGGGCCACCAGGGAGAGATTCTGCCCGGCTACCTGCTCCACAGGAAGGACACCGGCGGCCACAAAGGCGATAATTCCATACAGTACGGCCACGAACAAGGTGGAAACGATCATAGCCAGAGGAAGGTCGATGGTGGGGCGCTTGGCCTCGGCGGATAGATTGGCAATACAGTTTGCACCGCCTACGGCGAAGGTCAAAAGTCCGCCTGCCTGCATGAGTCCCATCATGCCTCCGGTCATCCAGCTTTCGGAAGCAAAATATCCCGGCTCAATCTGTCCCACGCCGAAGGCGGCAAATACAGCCAGGGCAATGACAAGACAAGCCACAATGAGGTTCTGAACAGCCGCAAACTTGTCGATTCCCAGACAGTTGAGAACGAAGAAGAGGGTCAGGACGATAAAAGCGATGACCTGCTCATTTCCAAACCCCAGAAGGGAGACAAAGTAGCTTGCAAATGAAAGGGCATACATGGAAAGGCTCAGATTTTGGAAAATAAAGATGATGCTGTAGGCTCCTGCGGCTTTTTTTCCGGCCAGCATGGCAGTCATGGTGTAGGTGCCTCCGCGCAGGCGGACCGTACCGCAGAGAACGACGAGAGGGAAATACATCAGGACGGTGATGACAGCGGCAACAAGGAAAGCCAGGGGAACGGAGCGTCCGGTCATGGCGATGGCAGAGCCCATCAGCGTCATGATACCGGCTCCGATGATCTGGCCGACGGCGGCTCCCATCAAATCCCAGAATCCCAGGACGGGTTTCAGCTGCTTGGTTGAGCTGGCGGCAGAATTTTCAGTGCTCATTTGATTTCCTCCTTTATAAATATGTAGCAGATTAATGTTGTAACTATTTAAATATTAAGCTACTTAAATAATTTATGGTATAATATTACCATATTATTTTTGAATGTCAATAGAAAAATATGAAAAATGCGAAATAAATTTTGGAGAACTTTTGCTGTAACGGGAAAATACTTATAAAAGGCATAGCGTGTTTGAACTGCTGCAAATTTTTTTGAATAAGCGGGCAGGATTTCTGCCATACTAAGGCTGTAACCAAACAACTTGTTTTCAGGAGGTATTTGAGATGTCAAAGAATAATTACAGAAATGACATGGAAAATTCAAACAGCTCAAACAGCATGGATCAGAAGAACC
>CALWBS010000181.1 GCA_944376135.1 uncultured Enterocloster sp. | reverse complement strand
GTTTCCGTTTTCTTGCATGACTTTCTAAAAAGATGGTTCGTTTTCTACAGGCTATTTCTTTTATGTATGTTCCTAAACATATTCTATGACATAATATACATTATGTCGTGTATACACTACATGAAAGAAAATTTGACCGGAAAAACATTCGGGAGACTCACCGTTATAGGGGAGGCGAAGCGCCGAAATACCAAGCGGCGCTATTGGTTGTGCCGATGTCAATGCGGCACAGAAACCGTTGTGGATGAGAGCCATCTTATCAGCGGGCACACGAAAAGCTGCGGCTGCTACCGCCGTGATTTTTTGCGGAAAAAAAGCAGGGATCTTAAAGGAATGCGGTTTGGCAGGCTGATAGTACTGCAGCCTGCCTCAGAGGCAGAGGGAGGAAAAGGCTTCTGGAAGTGCCGCTGTGACTGCGGAAAGGAGACAATCTGCGCCCAGGATTCCCTGCTCCGGGGAAACACAAAAAGCTGCGGCTGTCTGCAGGAGGAAACGCGCAAAGACAACATGAAGAATGCGATTCACTTTGTGGATGGAACCTGTGTGGAGCGGATTGCCAGCCGAAAACTCTGCTCCAACAATACCAGCGGGCAGAGAGGCGTATATAAGCGGGAGAACAACCGGTGGAGAGCCTGCATTGGATTTAAGGGAAGAGTGTACAATTTGGGCACTTTTGAGAAATATGAGGATGCGGTTAGGGCGCGCAGAGAAGCGGAGCATCGATTGTACGATTCCTTTTTGGAACAATACCAGGAGCAGAGCCATGCCTGCAATGTTTAAAAATTGTTCCGCTCCTTCTGTGTCCGAGCAGAATGCCGCATAAAAATACACAGAAAATTCACACCCTGAAAGAAATTTGTAAGTTAAATTTTTCCTGTTTTTGTGATATCATTAAGGTAACATAATAAATGGCGCTGTTTGGCGCCTGCGGAAAGCAGGAGGAGGGGACTGTATTTTATGAGAGGAATCAGAAGGATGATGGGGGTGCCGGTTTTGACGGCGGCCTGCCTGGCCATGTCGTTTCCCGCGATGGCGGATGAGAGCATTACAGAGATTTATCTTGATATATCCTCGAGTATTGAGGCGGGTTCAAGCGGAGGCAGCGTAGATGTGGACGCGGACGACGACGGCTATTACGTGGAGGATGTGGAAATTACCAATGAACCCAGCGGTAAGTGGGATGATGGTGATAAGCCGAGAATCCGGGTGACGCTGACGGCGGATGACGACTATTATTTTTCTTCGGGAATTGATGAGGAGGATGTGGATGTAAGCGGGGACGGAGGTTCGGTGACGTCCGTGTCCCGCAGCAGTCGGGATACCCTCAAGGTTTCCATCACCCTGTCCCGTCTGGACGGCGACGATGACGGTGACTACGACCTGGAGATCAATGATTTGAACTGGGACGAGGACGACGGCACTGCTTACTGGGAGGAGCCGGAGGATGCCAAGCGGTACGAGGTGCGGCTGTACCGCGACGGGGACGCTGTCACATCGGTGAAGACCACCACGGATGACAGCTACGATTTTTCCAGTGAGTTTACGGGGAGCGGAGACTATTATTTCCGGGTGCGGGCTGTATATAATTCTTCTAATAAAGGAAGCTGGGAGGAGTCAGACGTGCTGTCCGTGACATCCAGTGAGGCCCGGGAGATCCGGGAAAATGGAGGCAGCTCATCCTCCTATTACAGCTCCAGCTCTTCGGGCGGACCGGGCGTGTCCCAGAGTGCCGGCACAGGTGCATGGCTTTTGGACTCCGTGGGCTGGTGGTACTGCAACCCGGATAAGACGTATCCGGTGAACCAGTGGCAGTACATCAACAACTACTGGTACTATTTTAATGAGGCCGGGTACATGGTGACAGGCTGGATTTATTGGAACAACAAGTGGTATTACTGCACAACAAGCGGTGAGATGCTGGCCAATACCACCACGCCTGACGGATATTATGTGGGGGCGGACGGAGCCTGGATTCAGTAAGATAAAAAAGAAGAGGGGGATGCGGCGGTACATGAACGCGGTATCCCCCTTTTATCCTCCTGCTGGAGGAAAATATCAAAGATACAGTTCACACGGTTTTCTGCCGGCACATGCTTTTTTCAGCATCGCATGAACCGCTGCCAGCATCACGGCATTTACTTTTCGGGCGGAATGCGGACAGACGGCAACACAGCGCATACAGGAAATACAGGCGCTGCTGTCTACTTTTTTGGGGTCAGCTCTGTCAATTGCCTGTGCAGGACACTGTTCGGCGCAGATGCCGCAGGCAGTACAGTCTTTCGTGGGTTTCGGCACCATGCCTGCCCCGCTGCTTTTCTTGTAGGGGCGGTTCCCGGGGATGGCAGGTTCCGATGCATTATCCGCGGCTATTTTTGCCCGGATGCTTTTGGCAAACTCGGTGAGCTGGATTCGATCCTGCTCGTCCGGACGGCCCGCTGCAAATTCACGGGCGATCGAATGCTCCGCAACAGCGGCCACAGCGGCCAGAATATGAAAGCCGGCCTTTTTTGCCGTGTCCTGCAGTTCCACCAGCGTATCCTCATAGGCGCGGTTTCCGTAGACGCAGACGAGGACAGCGCTTGCCCCGTTCGCTTGTATGGCGGCGATGCGCTTAACGGCCAGAGCCGGTACCCGGCCGCCGTAGGATGGCACCGCGAGAACCGCGGTATCTTCCGCGGTCAGGGAAACACCGGAAAAATCTGTTTTGCTGTCTGTTAAATCCACGGAGAAAATCTCTCCGCCAAGCTCCTTGGCCAATATATCAGCCGCTTTTTTTGTTCCGCCGGTCGGACTGAAACAGATTTCATAGAGTCTCATTTGACATTACCTCCCATCATTTTTCATGAATAATCCCCAATCCTGAAAATCCTGCATTCTGCTTGCAAATTTCCCGGGAATCATATAAACTTTATGATGTAAAAGATAACTTTACATCTTTGTATAGAGAATACCACCAAAAATATGTAAAGTCAAGAATTACATCATGGAGCGTGGAAGGTATCTAAAAGAAAGGAAGCTGCTATGCAGTTAAGTATGAAATGTTCGATAGCGGTGCACTGCCTGATCTTTATGTATGAGGCAAAGGGGAATGTGCGGGTGACAAGCACGCTGCTGGCACAGAGCACCGGATGTAATCCGGTTGTAATCCGAAATGTGATGAGTGCGTTAAAAAAAGCGGGCATCATCACCGTCGCGCGGGGAAAGGGAGGGGCGGAGCTGTGCCGGGAGCCGTCCGAGATTACGCTGTTTATGGTCTACAGCGCGCTTGAACCGAAGGGGATATCCTCCCTGATTGGAATTCATTCCTGTGCGGGCAGAAAATGTCCGGTGGCGCAAAATATTGGCCTGGTACTGCAGGGGCCTTATCAGAAAATAGAGGACTCCATCCGGCATGCGATGGAGGAGATTACCCTGGAGTCCATGATCGAAGATTTTCACAAGCGGATAAAAGCATACTGAAACGTGCGCGGGCATATATTTTCATGACAAGTAGTGAAAAGAGGACTGCGGACATGGGAATTTATGTGGTAAAGGCCGGGGATAATGTGGATTCTATCGCTGCCTCCCAGGGAATAAACGTGGAACAGCTTTTGTGGGATAATCAGATCGAATATCCATACCGCCTGGCTGTGGGCCAGGCACTTTTTATTGGAAACGGGGAGGAGAGGGAGAAGCCGCCCCTTTACAGCTTCGGATACGCCTACCCGTTTATTGACGCCGAGACCTTGGGGGATACCCTTCCATATCTGACGGACTTGTATATATTTTCATATGGATTTACGGAGGAGGGCAATCTTATTTATCCGGCCAGTGATGATATGTGGATGATTTCCCAGTCCTGGGAGGCGGGAGTGCGGCCCATTCTCACGCTGACGCCCATTGACTCCAGCGGGCGATTCAACAACAATCTGGTCTCCGCGCTGGTGGGGGATAGAGAGGGACAGGAACGTCTGATATGGGAGCTGGGGAGGACCATGCAGGAACGGCGGTTCGGCGGGCTGGACATAGATTTTGAATACGTGCTGAGCAAGGACCGGGAACTCTACCCGGAGTTTGTATCGCTGGCTGCCCGCATTTTCAACGAGTTTGACTACCAGGTAAGCGTGGCTCTGGCGCCAAAGACATCGCCGGACCAGCCGGGCCTCCTCTACCAGGGCATTGATTATCGGCTCTTGGGGGAGGCGGCCAACCGCGCCATGCTCATGACCTATGAGTGGGGCTATTCCCAGGGACCGCCTATGGCCGTGGCCCCCATCAATCTGGTCCGCCGGGTGGTGGACTATGCGGTGAAGGAGATTCCGGCTCAGAGGCTGAGCCTGGGAATTCCCAACTACGGCTACGACTGGCCCCTCCCCTATGAGAGAGGAGTGACGCGGGCGCGGACACTGAGCCACCGCCAGGCTATTCAGCTCGCCATTGATTTCGGGGTG
>CALWBS010000180.1 GCA_944376135.1 uncultured Enterocloster sp. | reverse complement strand
AAATCTGAAAGCGGCCGTACTCCCCGTCATAGCCGGGGCGCCAGTCCACCTTCCCGTCCCGCAGCCGTCCGACAGCCTGTGCGGTCCGGCGGCCGCATATCCGCCGGATGTCATCTAAGGAGGTCTGACGCAGAATGTGGAATTCGTCTCCCAGCTCGCAGAGGGCGTGCTGGTACAGCCGGGCAGTCTTTTGGCTGGCGGCGGAAGTACCAAGTGCCTCAGCCATGAGCTCAGGCAGGGGCACCAGGTTTTCAAAGGGCCGGGCATGTTCCGGCGTGAAATGCTCCTCCCGGTCCGCAAGGTCCTCCACTCGATGAAGCACGCCGGTGGTGAGCTTCTTGCCGCACACCGGGCAAATGCCGCCGTAGGAACGGGCTTCGGCGGGGCTTATGCAGAGGTGGCATTTTCTGTGGCCGTCAAAATGGTATTTTCCTTCCTCCGGAAAAAATTCAATGGTCCCTTCCAGGCCCTCTCCCCTCTGGATGGCTCCGTAGAGCCCGTCGTAGGACATGGGAATAGAGAGCAGATTGGCCTCCCGCCCCAGCTTGGCCGGAGAGTGGGCGTCGGAATTGGAGATGAGCTGGAGGCCGTCCAGAGCGGAAAGCCGCCAGTTCATGGGGGGATCCGAGGAGAGGCCGGTTTCCACAGCGTGAATCTGGGGCGTGAGCTCCTCAAAGCACTCCTCCATGGAGTCAAAGCCAGAGAATGCACCGAACAGGGAGAAGTGCGGCGTCCAGATGTGGGCCGGGACGAAAATAGCCTCCGGGCAGGCTTCCAGCGTCATAGCCAGCAGGTCATGACAGTCCAGGCCCAGGATGGGCCGTCCGTCCGAATGGATATTGCCCACTGCCTCCAGCCGTCCCGAGAGAATGTCCGCGGCCTCCAGGCTGGGGAGGATAATCAGGCTGTGTACCTTGCGCACGCGGCCGTTCTTTTTGTAGATGGAGCTGATTTCTCCGGTGATGACAAAGCGCGGGAGCGGGGAGGAGGGAGGCGCGCCGTCCTCTGTGCGGAAGTCTTTTTTCAAAAGATAGAGGCCCGGCTCCGCCTCTTCAAGCTGCTCCTTTAACTCTGCCCGCCACGCGGGATGGGTGAAGTCGCCGGTTCCCAAAATATGAATGCCCTTTTTCCGGGCCCACAGCTCCAGGGAGGAAGGGGTCAGGTCCCTGCTGGTGGCGCGGGAAAAACGGGAATGGATGTGCAGGTCGCTTATGTACATGAATGGTGGCCTCCTGTTTTTATCATTGGAATCAATCATTACAAAGCAGTATACAATATTTTGGGAAAATGTGCCAGGGTGCGGCCGGAAATTTGGGCGGCTCTCAAATTGGGCAGTTTACCGGAACAGAATCAGTCCTAAAACTGCGCTCAAAAAAATTATTTTCGGAACGCTGATTTTCCATCGGAACAAAAGAACGAAATCGACTGCGCCAATGAGAATGGCCTGAGGACTGAGAGAAGAATCCACTACATAATTAGTCTGGCAAAAGGAAGCGATAACTCCCAGAAGAAGGCCGATGCATACGGGACGCACACCCGTCATGAGCTGTTCCATCCGGCGGCTGTTGTGGAATTTCTGAAAAAAGACGCCCGCAAGCACGGCAACCGTGAAAGTGGGCATCAGCACGCCCAGATTTGCCGCCGCAGCACCGGGAAGGCCGGCCGCATGGATTCCGGCGAAGGTGGCGCAGTTTAATCCCAGCGGCCCCGGCGTCATCTCGGCAATGGCGACGATGTCCGACACCTCGCTTAAATTCATCCAGTTATTGGAAATCACCTCGTGGGAGATCAGAGGAATCATGGACAGTCCGCCAAAGCTGGTAAAGCCAATTTTTACAAAGCTCCAGAACAGTTTAAGAAGCGTCAGAATCACGGCGGTTCACCCCCTTTTTCTCATAATACTCACAAATTAAAATACCGCTGATGATGCCGATTATCACAAGGATTACGCAGCTCACATGAAAGAACAGATACAATCCGAAGGAAACGGCCGCAAGAAGGAAGCAGGGCGGAAAACGGAAGGAGCTGCTGACCATGCCGAGGGCCGCGCTGGCAATGATCGGCGCGATTGCCGCCCGAACACCGGTCATGGCGCTCATTACCCAGATATTTTCTTTGAAGAGCGTATAAAAATAGGTGATAAAAGACAGGACGATCATAGGCGGCAGAACCATGGCAATTACACAGACAGCCCCGCAGAAAATTCCGCCCACCCGGTATCCGTACAGCATAGCCACATTGCCGATCATTGTTCCCGGAAGGCTTCGGCCTACGCTGGTGATATCCAGCAGCTCCTGGCTGGTGATGGTTTTTTCCTTCTCCACATACAGCTTCTGCATCTGCGCGATGATGCTCCAGCCGCCTCCAAAGGTAAAGCAGCCAAATTGAAAAAATTGTCCGAAAAGGACAAGCGCCTTTTTCCATTTCTTCAAAAGATATACCTCCTCTCTGACACTGGGTATTATGAACCTTACACCATATGTAAAGTCAAGAAGGGCAGGAAGCTCTAGCTCTGTACATCCGCAATTGGGAGCCATATCTGCCGGAATCGGCGGTAATTCTCCTTTTTGTTCATGGAGAGAAACGTGCGGCATACGGGATCTCCGGTCACAGTTATCTTATTTTCCGCAGCATACCGCTTTAAGTGGGCCAGATACTGGACACAGGAAGGATTCTTTTCTGAAAATTCGACAACGGTGTAAAGACTCTGTACCGGAGGATAGTAGCGGTCCTCCAAAAGAAATTCCGGCATGCCCAGCGTAAGTAGGTAATAATCCGTACCTTGACAAAATAAGAAAATCCCCCGGTACTTACCAGGGGAAGAACGTTCCTTACTTTTTCAGCTTGCTATGGCAATCGGCCGGAAGGCTGGCAGACCAAGGGAG
>CALWBS010000179.1 GCA_944376135.1 uncultured Enterocloster sp. | reverse complement strand
GATTTTTTTTTTATATTTAATAGTAAAAGACCAAAGGGGATAGTTTGTTAAAGCTTATGAAAGCCTGCCTGGAAATATGAGCGGTTTCGCGGGAAATGTCCGGGCGGAATGATCAGGAGGAAAATATGGCGCTGCAGTTTGTTGTAGGAGGGGCGGGATCAGGAAAGACCCGCTGTCTGTATGAAATGGCAATCGAAGAATCCATGAAGCACCCGGAGCTTTCCTATCTATTTGTGGTGCCGGAGCAGTATACCATGCAGACCCAGCGGGAAATCATACGGCTCCATCCCCGGCATGGGGTCATGAATATTGATATTCTGAGCTTTAAGCGCCTGGCCTACCGGGTATTTGAGGATCTGGGGGTCCAGGTGCCGGTGGTTTTGGACGATACGGGAAAATCCATGATCCTGCGGAAGGCTGCGGGGCGCGCAAGGAGAGATCTCGTTTTTTACGGCGGACATCTGGACCAGGCCGGGTTTATTAATCAGATGAAGTCCCAGATATCGGAACTCTATCAGTACGGCTTGGGGCCGGATGATCTGGCCCAGGTGCGGGAAGCCTCGGACCGGCGGCTCCTGGGAGAAAAGCTTAAAGATTTGGAGATTCTTTACCGGGAATTTAAAGAGTATATCAAGACCCGGTGCATTACGGCGGAGGAGATTCTGGATATCTTGTGCCGGGAGCTTCCGCGGTGGGGAAAACTCCGGGACAGCGTGATTTTTATGGACGGGTTCACAGGCCTGACCCCGGTGCAGTACCGCTTGGCGCGGATTATGATCGGCGGCGCCAGAGATGTGGTCTGCGCGCTGACGGTGGATTTGAAGGAGGAGCTGTACCGGGAGTGCGGGATTCAGCACCTGTTTTATATGAGCCGCCATACGGCCTGCCGCCTGCGGGATATGGCAAAGGAGCAGGGGGTGGAGAAAAAGGAGGACATCCGCTGTGGGAAGCGCCCGGCCTGGCGGTTTACAGAGAGTCCGGCGCTGGATTTTCTGGAGCAGAACCTGTACCGCTATCGGAGCGGGACTTGGCAGGAGCCTGCCGAGGCTGTGCAGATGTACGAGGGCAAGAATCCGGCGGAGGAAATTGCTTTTGTCTGCGGCCAGATCCGCCGGATGGTCCAGGAGGAGGGCATGCGTTTTCGGGACGCGGCTGTGGTGACCGGGGATTTATCCTCCTATAAAGGAGAACTTGCCCATCAATTTGGGGAAAATGAAATCCCCTATTTCCTGGATGATAAGAAAAGCATTCTGGAAAATCCCATGGTGGAGCTCATCCGCGCGGCCCTGGACACGGTTCGGGATTTTTCTTATGAAAGTGTGTTCCGGTATCTGAAGACAGGACTGGTGTACGAGCGCGGCGGAGCGCCGGAAGAGGGGGAGGAGGAGAGCAGCGTACGGGAAACGCCCGTCTACACCCAGGCTTATGTGGAGGAGATGACGGACCGCCTGGAAAATTATGTGCGGGCCCTGGGAATCCGGGGATGGAAGCAGTGGGAACAGCCCTGGGAGCGGCGTTACCGAGGGGCGGAGCGCTTAAATCTGGAGGAATTAAATGCGTTCCGCCAGTGGATTCTGGCTCCCTTAGCCCGCCTTCGCCAGGCATTCCGGGCGGAAGGAGCATCCATGGGAACCATGGCCGAAGCTGTGGAGCAGTATTTGGAGGAAATGGGGCTGGAAAAAAAGCTGGAGGACTACAGCGCATTTTTCCTGGAGAGAAAGGCGCCGGGGGATGAAAATCTGGCCCGTGAGTACGGGCAGGTGTATGCGCTTGTGCGGGAGCTTTTGGAACGTCTGAGAAGTCTTCTGGGGGAGGAAAAGGCGGAGCAGAAGAGTTTTATCCAGATCCTGGACGCGGGGTTTGAGGAGATTAAGGTGGGGATGATTCCGGCCACAGTGGACCAGGTGATGGTGGGGGATATCACCCGCAGCCGTCTGGAGGATGTGAAGGTGCTGTTTTTCGTGGGGGTCAATGAGGGAATTGTGCCGCAGAGAAAATCCGGAGGCGGGATTTTGACGGATGCGGACCGGGAAGTATTTAAGTCCTTCGGTTTGACCCTGGCACCTACGGCCAGGGAGGACGGATGCATTCAAAAGTTTTATCTTTATTTGATGCTGGCAAAGCCATCGCATCGTCTGGTTCTCACCTGGGCTGTCATGTCGGCAGGGGGAAAGAGCCAGAGACCCTCTGGCCTCATCGGGGAGGTGAAGCGGCTGATACCCGGAGCGCTCCGGATTGCTTCGGAGCAGATTCCCGGGACTGTGCGGACGGTGTGGGATGGAAAAGAGCGGCTGATTGCGGGCCTTCGGGCGTATCAGGAAGGGGAGCGCCGGGATCAGGCATTTTTGGAGGTATTTCGGTATTTTTATTCCTCTCCCGCTTGGAGAGAGGGGACGAGGAAGCTTGCGGACGCGGCGTTTTACTCCTACCAGGAAGGGGGAATCGGCAGGGCAGCGGCCCGGGCTCTCTACGGCCCCCTTCTCCAGGGCAGCGTGACGCGGCTGGAGCAGTTTGCCGCCTGTGCCTATGCCCATTTCCTCAAATACGGCCTGGAGCTCATGGAGCGCCAGGAGTATGAATTGGAGGCCGTGGACATGGGAAATCTTTTTCATCAGTCCATTGACCGGTGTTTTGCGGTGATGAAAGAGGAGGGGAGGGATTGGCGCACTCTCTTGGAGGAGGATCGGAAAGCGCTGGTGAAAACCTGTGTGGGCCAGGTGACAGAGGAGTACGGGAATACGATTATGGGCAGTACGGCCAGGAACGCCTACCTGGCCGGCAGGGTGGAGCAGATGACAGACCGGACTATCTGGGCTCTGGCGGAACAAATGAAAAAGGGTGATTTCGAGCCGGCCGGATTTGAGGTATCCTTCTCCGCGGCCGACAATTTGAAGGCTATGCGCCTCCGTCTCTCCGAGGAGGAGGAGCTGTGGCTGAAGGGCCGCATTGCCCGGCTGGATCTGTGCCGGGACGGGGAGATTCTCTATGTGAAAATCATCGACTATAAGTCCGGAAGCACCTCCTTTGACCTGGCGGCTCTGTATTACGGACTCCAGCTCCAGCTGGTGGTGTATATGGACGCGGCCTTAGAGCTTGCGGCCCGGGATAATCCTGGCCTCACGCCGGTGCCGGCCGGTATCTTTTATTATCACATCCAGGATC
>CALWBS010000178.1 GCA_944376135.1 uncultured Enterocloster sp. | reverse complement strand
CCAGGTGGGTGGACAGGGCGTTCACCACCGAGGAGCCCACGCCGTGAAGGCCGCCGCTGGTCTTGTAGGCGATACCATGGGTAAATACCACCCCCACGGGGACAGCTCCATCTACGATACCCTGGTGGTGCTAAGCCAGGAATTTAAAAAAGGAATGCCCTTGGTGGATGGCCACGGCAACTTCGGCTCCATTGAGGGGGACGGGGCTGCGGCCATGCGCTACACCGAAGCCAGGCTGGAGAAGTTCGCCGAAGATGTCTATCTGAAGGATCTGGATAAGACGGTGAATTTTGTGCCCAACTATGATGAGACGGAGCGGGAGCCCGAGGTTCTCCCGGTGCGGGTGCCCAACCTTTTAATCAACGGCGCCGAGGGGATCGCTGTGGGCATGAGCACCAGCATCCCCCCCCACAACCTGGGGGAGGTGGCGGACGGGGTCATGGCCTACATTGACAATCCGCAGATTACGGTAAAAGAGCTGATGGAATACATGCCTGGGCCGGATTTTCCCACCGGGGGAATCATCGCCAACAAGAGCGAGCTGCCCCAGATTTACGAGACGGGAACCGGTAAGATCAAGCTGCGGGGCCGCTTTGAAGTGGAGCTTGGAAAGCGCAAGGCGGATAAAGATAAGCTGGTAATCACAGAGATTCCTTATACCATGATTGGGGCGGGGATCAACAAATTTCTCACGGATGTGGCGGAGCTGGTGGAGTCAAAGAAGCTTCCCGATGTGGTGGACATTTCCAACCAGTCCAGCAAAGAGGGGATCCGCATCGTGCTGGAGCTGCGCAAGGACGCGGACATTGACCGCATCAAAAACATGCTCTACAAGAAGACAAAGCTGGAGGATACCTTCGGGGTAAATATGCTGGCTATCGCCGGGGGAAGGCCCGAGACGTTGAATCTTAAGGGAATCCTTAAAAACTTCATGGATTTCCAGTATGAGAATACAGAGAAAAAGTACCGGGTACTTCTGGAAAAAGAACGGGAGAAAAAGGAGATCCAGGAGGGCCTGATCGCGGCCTGCGACTGCATTGACCTGATTATCGCTGTCCTTAGGGGGGCGCAGAATTTAAAGGATGCCAAGGCCTGTCTCATGACCGGGGATATTTCCAAGATTCATTTCCGAATCCAGGGCTTTGAGGAGGATGCAAAGAAGCTTCACTTTACGGAGCGTCAGGCATCGGCCATTCTGGAAATGCGCCTTTACAAGCTCATCGGGCTGGAGATTCTGGCCTTAGAGAAGGAGCACAAGGCAACCTTGGCCAGGATTAAGGAGTATGAGAAGATTCTGGGCAGCCGCCAGCAGATGGATGCGGTGATTAAGGAGGATTTGGCGGCGATTAAGAAGGAGTTTGCCGTTCCAAGAAAGACCCGCATTGAGGATGGCCCCGAGGCCGTGTACGTGGAGGAGCCCGCACAGATTCAGGAGGCAGTCTTCGTTATGGACCGGTTTGGCTACTGCAAGCTTTTGGACAAGGGGACTTATGAGAGAAATAAGGAGACGGTGGACGCCGAGCAGGTTCATGTGGTTTCCTGTCTTACCACGGACAAAATCTGTCTCTTTGCCGCCAGCGGGAACATGTACCAGGTGAAGGCTGCGGATGTGCCCTCCGGAAAACTCAGAGACAAGGGAATACCGATTGAAAATATCAGCAAGTATGACGGGACAAAGGATTCTATCTGTTATCTTGCCTGCGCCCGGCATCTTGCCGGACGGGTATTGGTATTTGCCACAAAGATGGGCATGGTGAAGCAGGTGCCCGGAGAAGAATTTGAGACGAACAACCGGATGGTGGCGGCCACCAAACTCCAGGAAGGGGACCGTGTGGTCTCCGTGGTTCCGGTAAATGGGGAGAGCCAGGTGGTGCTGGTGACCACCGGCGGCGTATTTTTGAAATTTGCCTTAGAAGAAATTTCCCTTTTAAAGAAGGCGTCCCGGGGCGTACGGGGCATCAAGCTGGCGAAAAATGAGGAGCTGGAAAAACTCATCCTTCTGGGCGAGGACACGGTCCTTGACTACAAAGGGAAAGAAGTTCACTTAAATCGGTTAAAGCTGGCAAAACGGGACGGCAAGGGAAGCAAAATCCGGCTGTAGTGCGGCAGATGTTGCATTTTTGCCGGTCCTGAATTAAAATGAATGGTAACAGTTCAGGACGGCGGGAAAACAGGGGCAAAAACAGGCATTAGGCTTGCTTGTAAGCATAGACTAGGTGCCCTTTAGGGTATGCGCCGTCCTCCAAATTATAGCAGAGGAGAAAAAGGCCAATGGAAAAGAAATTAAAAGTAGGTGTACTTGGAGCAACAGGAATGGTGGGGCAGCGGTTCGTCTCCCTTTTGGCGGATCACCCCTGGTATGAGGTGACAGCGGTTGCGGCCAGCCCCCGTTCTGCGGGAAAAACGTATGAGGAGGCGGTGGGAGACCGCTGGAAGCTGGAAACGCCCATGCCCGAGTCAGTAAAAAAACTGGTTGTGATGAACGTCAACCAGGTGGAGGAAGTGGCCGCAGGGGTTGACTTTGTGTTCGGCGCCGTGGACATGACTAAGGAAGAGATCAAGGCCATCGAGGAGGCCTACGCAAAGACGGAGACTCCGGTGGTGTCCAACAACAGCGCTCACCGCTGGACCCCGGATGTGCCCATGGTGATTCCGGAGGTGAACCCTGAGCACTTTGACGTGATTCCTTTCCAGAAGAAGCGGCTGGGAACGGAGCGGGGATTTATTGCGGTAAAACCCAACTGCTCCATCCAGAGCTACGCTCCGGTGCTGACGGCGTGGAAGGAATTTGAGCCCTGTGAGGCGGTGGTCACCACCTACCAGGCCATTTCCGGCGCGGGCAAGACCTTTCAGGACTGGACGGAGATGGCGGGAAATATCATTCCCTTCATCGGCGGCGAGGAGGAAAAGAGCGAGCAGGAGCCTCTGCGCATCTGGGGAAAGATTGAAAACGGCGTGATTGTAAAGGCCCAGAGCCCAGTAATTACCTGCCAATGCGTCCGTGTGCCTGTGCTCAATGGCCATACGGCGGCGGTATTTGTGAAGTTCCGCAAGAACCCCACAAAGGAGCAGCTGATCGAGAAGCTGGTAAACTTCCGGGGACTGCCCCAGGAGCTGAAGCTTCCCAGCGCGCCGGAGCATTTCATCCGCTACATGGAGGAGGACGACCGTCCCCAGGTGCGGCTGGATGTGGACTATGAGAAGGGCATGGGCGTTTCCGTGGGAAGACTCCGTGAGGATACCATCTACGACTGGAAGTTCATCGGCCTGTCTCACAACACGGTGCGGGGAGCAGCCGGCGGCGCTGTTCTGTGCGCGGAGACCCTGGTGGCCAAAAAATATATTGAGGCAAAAGCATAAACTTCATGTTTTGTAAAGACCGCACAGTTTAAAGCGCGGCAGAGGGAGGGCGAAATGTGGAGCAGGATCCGGAGACTCGGAGCTTTCTTGCTGCTGGTCAGCCTGCTGCTGACCTCCGCTGTTCCGGCAGCGGCAGAGGAACAGAGAGATGCAGGTGAAACAGCCGAAGTAGAGGTATACCTGTCGGAAAATGAGACGGTCTGCACCGTGCAGGTGCGGGGATGCGAGCTGGGCGCAGGGGAAGATCTCCTGGCAGCCATCTGGAGTGAGAACGGAGGCAAGGATGATCTGGCCTGGTGCGTGCTGGAAAGGGAGGATCAGGGCGTCTACCGCTGTGACCGCAGCATCTCCCGGCACAGGACTGCCGGAACCTATCAGGTACATATCTACAGAAGGCACGCGGACGGACAGATGGAGGGCCTGGCCGGCCGCGCCATTACCCTGTCGGGCAGCGCCATGGCGGGGGTAAGCATTGAAAATCAGAACGGCGGAACCTGCAGAGTAGTGGTGGAGGGAGTCAGCAGCCCCTCCGGAGTCTCCAAAGTGCAGGTACCTATATGGAGCCGGCCGGATCAGAGTGATCTGGTATGGTATACGGCGGAGGCAGCCGGAGAGGGAACATATTTTGTAGATATGGATATCCGCGCCCATGGTTCGCATACCGGAACTTATAAAATTGATGTGTACGTAACGGCCGGAAACGGAATCTTCCAGTGTGTGGGCGGCTCTTCTGTGACCTTTGAGGGTCCCTCCCTGGGAGGGGCGGAAATTACCGCTGATGGCAGCGGCGGATTTGTGATTGAGCTGACAGGCGTCGGCGGAGGGACAGGCATCAGCAGAGTGCAGGTGCCTGTGTGGAGCCAGCCGGATCAGAGTAATCTGGTGTGGTATGAGGCAGAAAAGACCGGAGAGGGGACCTACCGGGTTGAATCGGATATTTCCAGGCACAACTACAGGGTGGAAACCTACATTGCCGATTTATATCTTACGGATGGGAACGGAGTCCGGACCTGTGCCGGAAGAAGACAGTTTTCCTTCCAGGCCTCTGCCGGTGCGGTCACCCTTACGCAGGATCCGGAGGAGACCCTGTATCCGCTTGTGATCCGGGATGTACAGGTGCCGGGAGGAGAAGATGCGGTGCTGGCGGCGGTCTGGAGCGAGAACGGAGGCCAGGACGATCTGTACTGGTATACGGCCCGGAAAAATGGCACGGAATATGAAGTGGACATCGACATCCGCCGGCACCGGGATCTGGGCCCCTATCAGATCCATGTTTACGCCAGGACGAAGAGCGGCCAGATGGTTATTCTGGCGAAGAATACGGAACTTCAGATATCCGGGCGCCCACAGGCAGATATTTCTGTCTCCGCGCAGCAGGAGGCTCTGGGGA
>CALWBS010000177.1 GCA_944376135.1 uncultured Enterocloster sp. | reverse complement strand
AACCAGGCTGGCCGCCGCCTTCCAGTCGGGCAGCTTCTCGCCCAGGAATGCGTGGAACACGGTTCCTGAAGTGTAAAGGGTCTGGAGCTCATCCTGGATATCCAGTGCGTCAAACACATCCGCTGTGTAGTCAACCGGCAAATGGGAGCTGTTGGTATAGTAGGGCGTATCCCCCGGCGCGCCCGCCGTGATGATATCGGGATACCGCTCCTTGTCGTGCTTAGCCAGCCGGTAGGTGGTGGACTCCGCCGGCGTTGCCTCCAGATTGTAGAGATCCCCGTACATCTCCTGATAGTCTGAGAGCCTCTCCCGCATGTGGTTCAGCACATCCTTTGTAAACGCCTGGCACTCCGGAGACGTCATATCCTTCCGGATCCACTTGGCGTTAAGCCCGGCCTCGTTCATGCCGATCAGGCCGATAGTGGAAAAATGGTTCTCGAAGGTCCCCAGATACCGCTTGGTATAGGGGTACAGCCCCTGGTCCAGAAGCTTTGTGATAACCTCCCGCTTGGTCTTTAAGGAGCGGGCGCTCACATCCATCATATGATCCAGCCGGCGGTAGAAATCCGCCTCATCCTTGGCCAGGTAGGCGATCCTCGTAATATTGATGGTAACCACGCCCACAGAGCCCGTGCTCTCCCCGGAGCCGAAGAAGCCGCCGGTCTTCTTGCGAAGCTCCCGCAGATCCAGACGAAGACGGCAGCACATGCTGCGGACATCGCTGGGCTTCATGTCGCTGTTGATGTAATTGGAAAAATAGGGCGTTCCGTACTTGGAGGTCATCTCAAAGAGGAGACGGTTGTTCTCCGTGTCGGACCAGTCAAAATCGCTGGTGATGGAGTAGGTGGGAATGGGATACTGGAAGCCCCGCCCGTTGGCATCCCCCTCGATCATGGTCTCGATAAAGGCCTTGTTGATCATATCCATCTCTTTTTTGCAGTCTTTATATTTAAAATCCACTTCCCGGCCGCCCACAATGGCGTTCATCTCCGCCATATCGTCCGGCACGGTCCAGTCTAAGGTAATGTTCGAGAAAGGTGCCTGGGTGCCCCAGCGGCTGGGGGTGTTCACCCCGTAGATAAAGGACTCGATGCACTTCTTTACCTCCGCATAAGACAAATTGTCTGCCTTCACAAAAGGAGCCAGGTAAGTGTCGAAGGAGGAAAATGCCTGGGCGCCGGCCCACTCATTCTGCATGATTCCCAGGAAGTTTACCATCTGGTTGCACAGCACGGACAGATGCTTGGCCGGGGAGGAAGTGATCTTTCCCGGAATGCCGCCCAGTCCTTCCAGCAGAAGCTGCTTTAAGGACCAGCCCGCGCAGTAGCCGGTGAGCATGGACAGATCGTGAATGTGGATATCCGCGCTTCTGTGGGCATCCGCAATCTCCTGGTCATAAATCTCGCTGAGCCAGTAGTTGGCGGTGACAGCGCCGGAGTTGCTAAGGATCAGTCCGCCCACGGAATATGTAACCGTGGAATTCTCCTTCACCCTCCAGTCCTCCACCTTCACGTAGCTGTTCACCACATCCTTATAATCCAGGATGGTGCTGTTCATGTTGCGGATTTTTTCCCGCTGCTTGCGGTACAAAATATAGGCCTTCGCTACATCTGTGTATCCCGTCTGCTCCAGAACACGCTCCACGCTGTCCTGAATCTGCTCCACGGTGATCTGCCCGTCCTTCATCTTGGACTGAAAATCCGCAGTCACGCGCAGGGCCAAGAGCTCCAGAATCTCATTGTTATAATCTTTCGCAGTGGCTTTAAATGCCTTCTTTATGGCCTCTGTGATCTTGTTTAAACTAAATTCGGCAAGCTCTCCGTCCCTTTTCACTACCTGAATCATACGCCAAAACTCCTCTCACACTTGCAAATATCCCCCTTTCCCAGGTTCTGGAAAAGGTGCATGACCATTATAGCAGATGCCAATCAAAAACACAATATCTATGTTTTGTTTTTTTCATCATCCTACATATAGTGGTAAAAATACTAGGAAATACAAAAGAGCCTGTCCTCACTTCACGTCTCATACAGCCGCCCGAACAGCTCTGCCGGCACATAGGCCTTCACCAAAATTCCCTCCTCTTTGTATTCCTCGGTGAGGAGCTGTCCAAATCTGCGGATTTCCTGGATGCGGCCGGCCTGGGCATAGGGGTAAATCTTTTCCAGATAAATTCTCCGGCTTCGGATAATCGCCTTTAAGATATCCGCCAGCTGATCCAGACCTTCCCCTGTTTTGGCTGATATCCGTACCTGGTAATCCGCCGAAAAATCCCTCGGAAGTTTTTTCTCCTCCTCCGGCCCCATCTGCTCCCACAAATCCACCTTATTGAATACGGTAATCATGGTTTTATCCACAATCTCCAAATCCCGCAGCGTCTCCTTCACCACATGCATCTGCATATCCATCTGAGGGCTGGCACAGTCTACCACATGAAGGATGATGTCGCTGTAGCGCGCCTCCTCCAAGGTACTCCGAAAAGCCTCGATTAAATGGTGGGGAAGCTTTCGTATAAATCCCACGGTATCCGTCAGGAGAATCTTTTCCCCATCCTCCATCACATAGCTTCGGGTAGTTGGGTCCAGCGTGGCAAACAGCTTGTCCTCCGCCAGAATCCCCGCCCCGGTAAGCCGGTTTAAGAGCGTGGACTTTCCTGCGTTGGTGTAGCCCACGATCGCGGCCCGGAGCACAAAATCCTGCTCCCGCTGCTGTCTGGTCACCTCCCGGTGGCGCTTGACCTCTGCGAGCTCCCCTTTCAGCTGCCCAATCCGCCGGTGGATCAGACGCCGGTCTGTTTCCAGCTTTTTTTCTCCCGGCCCGCGGGTGCCAATACCGCCGCCCAGCCGGGACATGGACCGGCCCATGCCGGTAAGGCGCGCCGCCCGGTAGCGCAGCTGGGCCAGCTCTACCTGAATCTTTCCCTCCCGGGTGGCAGCATGAGCCGCAAATATGTCGAGGATGACCATCGTTCGGTCCATCACCTTAGTGTCCAGGGCCTCCTCCAGATTCCGAAGCTGGGCCGGTGAGAGCTCATCGTCGCATACAATCCCTGTTGCGCCCTTTTCCCCTATCATCTCCCGAAGCTCCTCTATCTTTCCCTTGCCGAGATAAGTGCCCGGATGAACGCTTTCCCGGTTCTGTATCAGAACTCCCAGCGTCTTTGCCCCGGCCGTGGAAACCAGATCCGCGAGTTCATGAAGCGAGGCGGCGGTCTCCTCCTCGCTTCCGGAGCATACCGCCGTCAAAATCACTGCCTCTTCCAATTCTTTTAATTCAATCAATCTTATAAATCTTCCTTTCTGTCTGCGGTCCATTTTTCCGCAGGCCTATCCGCCGCACATTACACCCGGGTTTCCAGAAAATCAATCTCGTACTGTGCCCGCTCATCTTCCCCGTATGCAGACACATATGCTTGAAACAAGGACAGCGCCTCATCATACTGTCCCAGATATTCCCTGACAGCCGCCCGGTTAAAGCTCAGCTCTTTTAAGAGCGATTCGCCGGACGCTGCTGCTCCCTTGGGCATTTCCCGGCCATCCTGCGCTGCAGCGTCCTGTCCTCCGGACACCGCCGCTCCCTGGCCGCCAGCCTGTGCAGAAGCCAGCGCATATCCCTTGTCAAACGAATCCCTAGCTCCTTCATAGTCCGCGTCAGCCATCTGGCATAGACCCATCTGGTTATAAATCTGCCCATTTTCTGCTCCCTCCGCAAGGGCCTCCTCATACAAGGCCATAGCCCGCTCATACTGGCCGGCGCTTACCAAAGCGCCTCCGGCAGCTTGAAGTCCCTCCAGCCATCCAGGGGCATGCTCCTCTCCCTGGTCCGCCTGGCGGGCGTCCTGATACGCCTGATACGCCTGCTCCTCATCGCCTGCGGCACCGAAGCAGACCGCCTCCAGATATCCGTAAGCTGCGGCATTGTCCGCATCCATATCCGCCAGCAAATTATATGTGTAGGCAGCGGCCTGGTAGTCCTTCAGATCCTGTTCCGCCTCCGCCCGGTAGCATAGAACATCCGTGTTGAACTCCACCGCCTTATCCCCCGCCTGTTCCAGTGCAGCGTCAAAGGAGGAAATGGCGCCTGAGTAATCCCCCTGTGCCAGTTTTTCCAGACCCTCCCGGCGCAGTTCACTCCGTTTTCCCGTAGTCACAGCGCGTACCGCCCGGACCGTCCCCGCAGCCACGCCGGCCATGACCAATATACAGGCAGCCCACGCAGCCAGTGCCTTTATAAGCCGCTTTCTCCGGCGTTTTCTGCGGGCTGCCGCGCTCTGTCCGCCCCGCCTTGCCGTTTGGCGATTCTCCGCTGCGGTTCTTCTTTTAACTGCGGTTCTTCTCTCAGCCTCAAATCTCCGCTGCTCTTGGGCCGTGCGTCCATTTTGGCGGCCGGCCATCCTGTTTCCCGCTCCGTAACCCGAAGATATCCTTCTCCTCTTCTGTGCCATCGCTATGCCCGCCCTTGATCTGTGCTTCCAAAGCCGCCGTTTCGCGAACCCGTGCAGGCGTCATCCACCGTAATCCCATAGGGCAGAAAAATCCCCTGGGCAAAGCCGGCTCCGGCCGCCAGATCCACCCGGCGGCCTTCATTTGTATCATTTGTTATTTTGATAAAAATATGCCCCTCATTGTCAGAATAAAAATAATCGCTGTCAATGATTCCCACCGTGTTGTTCAGCTGCAGACGGTATTTAAATCCCAGACCGCTTCGCGGAAAAATCTGAAGCACCCAGTTCTCGTCCATCTCCGCCCGGATCCCCGTAGGGATTTTTGCCGTCTCTCCGGGTCCCAGAGAAAACGCGGCCGGGGTAAAAAAGTCATATCCTGCGGAGCCTGAGGTAGCACGCTCCGGCAGACGCACCTCCTCATAGACCGCCCGAATCTCCTCCTCGGGCATCTCCCCGAAAGTGTCTGTCCAATCTCCTTTAAATTGCTCAAAGCTTACCTTGTGAAATTTGCTGATTCTGTTCATTCTGTATCCATCCTTTTTTTATTCATAGAGCACAGCCTCTCCGGCTGCAAGAGAGCGCTTCACGTCAATCACCCGCTGATTGGCGCTTCCTTTCCAGTGCAGGCTGTTGTCCTTCAATTTTACTACAAATTCTCCATCCACCACCACGTCCACAGCGGGCATAAAGGAAAGCTCGCAGACCTCCTCCCACAGATACCCCGTGTACAGCCAGATGGTCTTTTTCGGAAATCCGCGGCGGATTTCCCCGATCAGTTCTCCGATTTCCCGCCGGTTTGCCGGGTGAAGGGGATCTCCGCCGCTCAAGGTAACTCCGGATATATAATCCTTCGCAAGCTCCTCAAACAGTTCCTCCCGGGCCGCCTCATCAAAGGGAATGCCTCCTTCAATATCCCAGGTAATGGGATTATGGCATTCCGGACATCCGTGCGTACAGCCTGCCACCCACAGCACAGTCCGCAGTCCCTCCCCGTTCAGCATGTCATCCTTGGTGATATTGTGATAGCGCATTTTCCGTGATCTCCTGTCTGCCGCTGCCAGAGAACAGCGGATAATTGATATCAGTCTAACACAATCCGGTAGAATTTTCTACTTTTAATTTTCTAAACTTCACTATTAGAAGTGTCCTGCACATTTTCTCCGCTACAATCGAATACAACTTTCATTTTTAGAAATACTGATTACGTGATAGGAGAAAATAGTATGAGACTTGCCGTCAACAGTACCCAGAAAAATCTCATCGGCAGCCAAATTCGTGAACTGCGCACCGCCCGCAAGCTCACCCAGTATCAGCTGGCCGCCAAGCTGCAGCTTCAAGGCTACAACTTCAGCGAACTGACCATCCTGCGCATCGAAAAAGGGCAGAGACTCGTAACGGATATTGAGCTCAAAATTCTCTGCACTTTCTTCCAGGTGGATCCCAACACCCTCTTGGGCTTCCGCTCCTGAACCGGCATCCCTTAGTTTCACAGCCCTTCCAGGCGGCAAAAAAGAGATGCCCCCCGTGGGGTATGTATTATTTTTTTCAAACATTCACTATATAGTGTATGTTTTATCAACTATTTTTCAGCCTAATGTTTTTCCCTGCCCTGGGATACAATAACTTACATATGATTTTGCAGAACTTTCCCGAGAGGCATTGAGGGTGAAGACATGAGCTATGAGCTGGAGCGCATCGAAGCGCTTTGCAGGGAGCGTGGCTGGAGCCACTATCACCTGGCGATTGAGATGGATACCTCCCCCAACAATATAGGCAACCTGTTCCGCCGGACTACAACCCCAAGCATTCCCACGATCCGCCGGATCTGCGAGGTCATGGGCATCACCATGGCCCAATTTTACAGCGCGGACGGCGTCTCCGTGACCTTGAGCGAACGGCAGAAGCGCATGCTGGATCTCTTTGACCATTTGGACCGTGATGGAAAGCTGAAAGCCGAGGCCTATATGGAGGGTTTGTCAGCGCGGCAGGCGGGGAGAACAAGAGAGCCGGAAGCCTCAGATTAAAAGGAGCGCGCCGGCATTCGCAGATATGGCAGATCATCCGTTGACATGCAAAAAGGGCCGGCGGATTCCTGGCTTCAGGCCAAGGAATCCGCTCTGCCCTTTCTTTTTTGATAATAAATGCTGCCGATCTATCCTTTGATGCCGCTGGTGGCAATTCCCTGCACATAATATTTCTGCAGGAAAAGGAATAAGATAATCATAGGCAGGGAGGCAATTGTAAGCGCCGCCATGATGGGCCCATAATAGACCGGGGGCTCTGTAAAAAACGTCTGGATTCCCAGCTGGACGGTACGCTTTCCCGCGTCTGTGATCACAAGAAGCGGCCACATAAAGTCCGACCAGTAGGCCACATAATCCAGGATAAACACGGTGGCAAACACCGGCTTGGAAATTGGAACCACAACCGTGACAAAGGTCTTAAATGGCCCGGCCCCATCGATTTCCGCCGCCTCAATCAGGTCATCGGGGATATCCAGGAAAAACTGTCGGAACAGATACACGTCAAAACATTTTACGATAAACGGGATAATCAATGCCAAATAGGAATCGATCCATCCCAGCTTATTGACGATAAAGAACAGCGACAGCAGAATACTCTCCAAGGGCAGGACAAGCAGGGATAAAACTATGGTAAGGATCAGGTTTTTGCCCTTAAATTCAAATTTTGCCAGGGCGTATCCAAATGCTGAATTGACAACCAGGCTTAAAGCCACAAGAATTGTCACATAGGTAATACTGTTTACAATATACTTTGGCATGTCACTGCGGACAAATACCTGCTGGAAATTTTCAAGTGTTGCCTCCGCAGGCCAGAAAGCGGCCAGTCCTTTTGACATATCCGCAAAGATCCGGTTCTCCGGCTTGAACGCCGAGACGATCATCCAGACAAGAGGCGATATGTACAGAAGCCCCAGAACGATATTGACCGCATAGATCAGAATTATTTTTCTTTTTCGATTCATTGCTGTCCTCCTATCTGGCCTTCATCATCTTTTTCACGCCTACGGAAATTCCCACTACCACGATGAAAAATATCACGGAAACCGCAGACGCATATCCCATATTCCGGTACTGGAAGCCCTGCCGGTACAGATAATAGGTGAGCGTCATCGTTGACTCCTTTGGCCCGCCGTTCGTCATGACATAAGGCTGTGTAAAAAGCTTCATCGCCGCGATGGTCGTCATCATAACCACAAAAATCAAAACGTTTTTAATTTCAGGCAGCGTCACATAAAGAAATTTTTTCCAGGCGCCCGCACCGTCTATGGAAGCCGCCTCATAAAGATCCTCCGGAATGGCCTGAAGCCCTGCAAGAAGGATCATCATCTGATTTCCCGCCGCATGCCATCCGGACATGAAAATAATGGAATTCATCGCTGTGTCAGCGCTCCGCAGGAAGTCACACGGCGGAAGTCCTATTTTAGTGAGAATGGCGTTCAAAAGGCCCTGCGTAGGATTGGGATTGTAGATAAACGTCCACAAGATGGCAATTACGCTCATGGACGTTACCACCGGTGAAAAATACGCGGAGCGGAAAATCCCTACTCCTTTGATATTCTGACGCACCAGAAGCGCCAGACAGAATGCCAGGGTCACCTGATAAGGGACCACTACCACTGTAAAATACAGCGTATTCTTCATCGCTTTCTGGAAGCTCTCATCCTGAACCAGACGGATATAATTCTCCAGCCCGATAAAGGTGGCGTCCTGAGGACGAAGGAGATTAAACTCCATAAAGCTGAATCCAAAGGCCAGCAAAGCCGCCAGAATGGTAAACATCAGCAGGATTACGCAGCCCGGCAGGATAAAAAAGTATGCATAATATTGTTTTTTTCGCCGCATTGGCTACACCTCCTTGTCGCTGTCTGCCCCCCATATGGAACGGATGCCCTTATACTCCGCGATCCGGAAATTCCCGCTTTTAAGGACGGGACGCAGAGCTGCCTTCTCTATATAAAAGCGCCTTGTACATGCCTGGGCGCCCGCATTGAGATACAGCTCCACAAGCGCGCAGTCAACATATGCCTCCACTGTTTTTACCGGGGAATCCGCCAAAAACGCACACGCAAATTCTCCGCTCTGCTGCCGACCCATTTTCCCCTTCAGGAGGAGCCGGACTTCGCCTTTTTCTATCTGCAGGCAGAGTGAAGCCGACGGCCCGTCCGCCAGAAGAAGCTCCGTCATCCCCTCCTCTGCTTCACTTTCCAAGCGCAGGTAGAAGGGGCCCGGCTCTGCCGCCTCACACATAAGTGCGTGCATTTCCGTTATCACTGTTCCTGCCAGCTTTCCGTCCTTTAAGGAGAGCTCCCGCGGCAGGCTGAGTGTGCCGTTGGCGCCTCCCTCCTCCTCAATGTGCGCACCATCTCGGCAGCAGTTCCAGCCGAAACAGATTCTGCGCCCTTCATGAGAAAATGTCTGGGGCGCGTAGAAATCTCTTCCATAGTCCATAAGTCCTTGGTTCTCTATGGAGAATACCCCGTCCTTATATGAGCCGATATAATAGAGCGTATCCCGCTCCTGCTGTTCTGCATCGCTGTTGATATACCCGGCGATCAGCACATATTTTCCATCCAGGCAGAAGAAGTCCGGGCACTCCGCTATGGCGTAGCGCGGATTGGTCTCCTGGTATAAAATTCCCCCGTATGTCCAGTTTTTTAAGTCTTCTGACCAATACTGAAACACGCTGGGGCGGTTATGGCAGGCGCCTCCCACCACCATCACCCACCGGTCTTTGAGATATGTCACCTTGGGATCTCTGAAATTCCAGTCAACTCCCTCCGGGGTTCCCCAGATGCAGCTCTCCTCATGGGTGAATCGGACACCGTCTCTGCTCTCCTTCGTGACCTGCCATTGTCTCTGCATGGAACGGTCATTCTTTCCAAAATGCCGCGTATAAAAGAGCTGCATAATACCGTCATGAACCACCGCGCTGCCGGAGAAAGCTCCCCCGCGCCAGCCGTCACATCCATTCAGCTCAATCTGCGGATATGCGGCAATCGGAAGGTGGGTCCAGTGCAGAAGATCTCTGCTCACCGCATGGCCCCAGTGCATGTTCCCCCATTTCTGCCCGTTGGGGTTATATTGATAAAACGCGTGGTAATATCCGTTAAACCAGCACAGCCCATTGGGGTCGTTCATCCACCCCTTAAAAGGAGAAAAGTGATGCCTGTTCCTGTACTGCTGGCAAAAGGCCCCATCCAAGTGCTTTGGATCTATAATCCTGATATCTTCTCCGAACTCCATAAACTCCACGCCTTGCTCCAGCACGCTCTCCGGGCGGAACCGATAGGCCAGGGAGACATCCAAGTTCTCCATCTCCACTTCGTATTCCGTGTGTTCTTCCCATGAGAGGAAGAAGGTCTCATATCCTGGAAATTTAAAGTATGCCTCCGCACACGCTTCCCCATTTTGAAACAGGCGGATGCTTCCGATCCGCCCGTTCCTTCCTTTTCCGGTAATATGAAGCTGCGTGCTGGCTGAAGAATCAACCGTATATCTCATATTTTCCGTCTCCTACTTCATTGAATCCACAAATCTCGCATATTCCTCGTCCACATAGGAAGCCACTGCGTCCAGGGATTCCTTGGGATCCGAACCGGTAAAGATATCCAGCAGCGCTTCCGCATACTTGGAAGTCAACACCGTATATACCGGAGTCTTAGGTCTGGGCACCGCTGCCTCAAAGAGCTGTTCCTTCGCTATGTTATAGGGGTATTCATCCCACTGGGCATTGTCCTCATAGGCAGACTTTCTCGCCGGCGGGTATCCTCCCACTTCTCCAAACAAACGGGTGGATTCGGAATTCGTCATAAATTCCAGGGCCACATATGCCGCATCGGGATCCTTGCAGTCCTTTGAGATCCCCAGGGTCCAGCTCCCGCAGTTGGACACCATGTGCTCCCCGACTCTCGGCAGCCAGGATGCTCCCCAGTTGAGATCCGGGAAATCCGCAAACTGCGGAATCTGTCCCGTATTGCCCGCAATCCACATCGCTGCCTTTCCGTCCTGAAATTCCGTGGGAGTGGGGTCGATATTGGCCAATTTATCCGTAAAAAATCTCTGCAGACTGGCAGCTACCTCCACCGCCTTGTCGCTGTTGATATATCCCTCCGTCTTTGTTCCATCCTCGCTGATCAGGGGTGCGCCTGCTGAATCGAATAAAGGTGATAATCCATAGATAAGTCCTTCGCCTTTATTCATAATGATTTTAATTCCTGCCATCTCAGGCGTGGCCACCTCTTTGGCCATCTCATAAATTTCATCCAAAGTGTAGGCTTCATCCATGCTCTCCGGGATCCGGAAGCCGTGCTCCTCAAACACATCTTTGTTGTAGAAGAACAGGCTCACCGCCTCATTGAAACTCACTGCGTACATATCGTTCTGATATGTATTCTGCAGGATTGTGGAGGGAAGCATATCTTCCTTGCTCTCTTCCGAGATGTAATCTGTAATCGGAATGATAATCCCGTTTGCCGCGTAATTCGAGAGATTCGGGCCGTCCAGAGACAGAAGATCCGGAAGGATGCCCGCAGATGCCGCAGAATTCACTTTGTCCTCATATGCATAGGAGGAACCTCTGGGAATGTATTCTATGGTAAGATGGTACTGTCCTGCGTACTCTTCATTAAAATCCGCCACCCGCTGATCAAACGCCGGTATCATGGAAGCGTTCTCCTGATACCACATGGTGATCTCTTTCACGCCGCTCTCCGCCTCCTGGCTCGTCTCAGACCCGGATGTGCCGGATGCGGACTCCGAAGTGCTGCCGGTGCCTGAACTGCATCCTGCAGCCAAGGCTGCGGTTAAAACTGTCCCCATTGCCAATGCCAAATATCGTTTTTTCATAGTCCTCGTTCTTCCTTTCTGCTTACTGCCTTGCTACAAGCTTTGCCGCCGGCCGGGCTGGCTTCTGTCTGTATCGTACCATCTCTCCGTAAAAGAATACAATATAAGTTTTCTGATATTATAGGAATATTTTGACACATTACACAGAATGTCATTCTTTTATCAGTATTTATGATATAATATGTACATATCAAAAGGAGGCGTTATGAAAAACCGCACAATAAAAGAGCAATTGCTGATCTGGTTTCTTGTATTTACCGTGATACCCCTGGCTGTGATCTCCTTCTGGTGCTTCACTCTTGCCTCGGATATCATCAAGAATAAATCCATCTCCTATGCAGCCGAATCCATCAAGCAGCTTTCCGACAACATTGACCAGCTGCTTCTGCAGATGGAGACCACCTCTCTGTCCATCTCCTACAACAACTATGTCCAGGATATCCTCCAAAAGCTCCACGACGGAGGCGATATCAGCCGCGTGGATACCTTTCAGCTGGAAAAAAATATGATCCTGACCTATGACTATTCCTCCATGCGGGATATCACCATACGGACAAAAGAAAGCCCCTCTGCGGACAGCCTGATTTTCCGCGTTCCCTCCGGTCTGCTGAACGAAGAGCAGAAGGCGCTGTACCCCAAAGATATCCTGTCCGCTCCCTCCCAGGGGCCCCTGTGGAGAAGCCTGCCGGACCAGCAGGTCATCCAGATGGTGCGGAATATTGACAGCACGAAAAATTTTGAGCATATTGGAACCCTCTATATTTCGATTTACAATGGGTACATGAATAATCTGGTCGGAAATATTAATTTTGATAAAAAGGGATTTGTCCTTGTTTTGGATGAAAACAACCATCCCATCAATGAAATAGAGACCAATCCGGCTTTTCTGGAAGGGATCGATGAAAAACTGGAAGCGGATTCCGGAAGCTTCAGCCGGAGCATTGATTCCGTGAGCTACCGCTATTTTTATACCACCTCCCCAAAGACAGGATGGAAATCCGTGGGAATTATTTCCGTATCCGATCTTCACGCACAGGTGCGGACTCTGGGACTGTCCATTATTGTGGGGATTTTTCTGGTATCTCTCATTGCGGTGCTGATCTCCTCCTGGCTCTCCACCTCCTTTGCCGGCAAAATCCACTCGGTGACCGAAGCCATGAAGCGGGCCGCAGGGGGAGATTTTTCCGTACGGCTCGCAGAAGGAGTATCGAAAAATGAGTTTAATGATCTCAACGTAGGATTCAATTATATGATCCGGCAGATCAATTCCCTGATTGAGACTGTATACCAAGCAGAACTTTTAAAAAAAGAGGCGGAATACGCGGCCCTGCAGGCCCAGGTTAATCCCCATTTTCTTTATAATACGCTGGATACCATCTGCTGGCAGGCCAAGCTCAGCCACAATGATGAGATCTTTGACACAACCTATGCCCTGGCCGCCCTGCTTCGCGGGACCATGAGCAATCGGGATCCTTTTGTGACTGTGGAACAGGAAATTGAATATGTAAACGCTTATATCCGCATTCAGAAATCCCGGTATCGGGACAAGGTAGACGCTTCCATCGCTGTTGAGCCGCAGCTTATGCCGTTTAAGATCCCCAAGCTTATCCTGCAGCCTGTGGCGGAGAATGCCTTTGTCCATGGTCTGGAGGAAAAATGCGGTCCCGGCCATGTAAGTGTACGCGGGATATACAATCAGGAGGAAGGCGCGGCCGTATTTATGGTTCAGGATAACGGAGTGGGCATGACAGAGGAGCAGATCGGGAAAGCTTTGGACAGCCGCTCAAAAGAAAGAGGCGGATTCGGCCTCTCCAGTGTGCACAAGCGGATTCGTCTTCTATATGGAGACGCCTATGGACTGATTATCCGGTCAGAACCGCAGAAGGGAACCACTGTAATTATCCGTCTGCCTGCAAAGGAGTGACTGCTATGTTTTCTATTATGGTTGTTGATGACGAACCAATTGTTTTAGACAGTTTAAAAACGTTTCCCTGGGAGAAATGCGGCTGTCAGGTCACGGCCTGGGCGGACAGCGGGCAGGAGGCCTTAAATCAGCTGGAACGGTCCGCTCCGGATATTCTTATCAGCGATATACGAATGCCCCAGATCAGCGGCCTGGCACTGGCCCGAATCGTCAAGCAGCGCTTTCCGGACATGGAGATTATTCTCCTCACCGGATACGCGGAATTTGACTATGCCCGGCAGGCCATGTACCTGGGAATCCGCCAGTATCTCTTAAAACCCTTCCGCTTTGAGGATGTGGAGAGCGCTCTGTCTCAGTGCATCCAGGCACTGGAAGAACGCAGGAAGCGCCGCCTGCAGCAGCAGGCAATTCAGGAAAAGCTCCAGGAAATTTCCCCTTTGCTGAAAGAGCAGATCTATCAGGATCTTTTGGATGGACGGGTGGGAAACTATTCTGATAAAGCAGCAGCCTGCAATATCGGCGAGGCCGTCTATGTCGTCATTTCCACCCAGAGCGACATATCCGGAGACGGTTCCCACGACATCGCCCTGTTTGCCGAAATTCATGACCTGATTCAGGGAATGGAGCACGAAATTTATCTGGCCAGAGGCGTTGACATTATCAGCTTTATTCTCTGCTTTCAAAGCCGGCATGAGGACGCCTTCTGTGAGGAGGCTGCTCTTCATTTTTGCGAAATGCTCCAGGAGACCATCCGTGACCGGCTGGGCATCAGCATCTCCCTCGGCATCAGCCTGCCGACCCGGGATGCCCTCATGCTCCATCAACTGAAAAAGCAGTCTATCCAGGCCCTTAACTGCAGGCGGGATTTAGGAAATAGCTCCATTATGCTGTACTCAGATATCCAAAATCGGGAAAACCACGGTATTTTCAACATGACGGTATTTGAAAAAAGAATCCAGAAGTGTATTGTGCAGAACACATCCGAAGAGCTGAAGAATATATGGCAGGCCATGATGCCCAAGCTGCTTGCGGCTGCGCAGAATGATTTTTCCTACATCCGAAAAACCATCATCAACCTCGTGGTGATTACCTGGCATTTTGCCGAAACGCAGACCGCCGCACCGGACTGTCCCTATGATGAAATTGAAAAGCTGTTTCGGTGCGGCAGCATTGAAAAGCTTTCGGATGCCGCTCTGTCCCTTCTCCTCCCCCTGACCGCGCCGCAGCCGGTCTCTTTTGGGGACGGGATTGCAGAGCGGGTCATTGAATATCTGGAGCAGCATTTGTCCGAAAATATCTCCCTGGACATACTCTCGCAGAATATGAACTACAGTGCCGCATACCTGTCCCGCCTGATTAAAAAGACATCCGGCCAGTCTTTCAGCGAGCTGCTGCAGGAACTGCGCCTCAAAAAAGCCCGGGAGCTGCTGCGGGGAAGCGATGAACGGATCGGGGATATCGCCCAAAAAACCGGATACAATGATGTGAGCTATTTTATCTCCACTTTTAAGAAAAAGACCGGCGTAACGCCAAAGGAGTACCGGAGCCTTGCAAAGCTGGGAGACTTATAACTCCCAGCTGCCCATCGCCGCCCGCGCGTGCTCCGCAAACAAGTTCTGAATGGCTTCCAGCTCCCCTAAGCCCCTCAGGCGGCATTCCACCGCATAGCCCGCGTTCTCAAATGTCCGCTTCCAGCTTTCCTCCCCGTCGCCGGCCATATCATTGTTGGCATGGTCGCCGGCCACAATCATCAAGGGCTGGAGCAGAATGCGCGCGTAATCCCCCTTCTGAACCGCCCCCAGCACATCCTCCAAGGTCGGCTCCGCCTCCACGGTTCCCACATAATAATGGGCATATCCGCTTTCGGACAGCATATTCTGGAGTCTTGCATATACCTGGTTGGACTTGGCCTCGGTCCCGTGTCCCATAAGGCAGACGGCAGTCTTTCCATCATCATAGGCAGCGGTATCCCGGGTGATGGCTTCAATCACCGCCCGAAAATCCGCGTCCGTGGTGAGCAGCGGCGCCCCCACCGCCGTCCGTTCAAAGGCGCCGGAACATGCGGACGCCGCCCTGGCCAGCTCATTGTACTCCAGCCCGTTCATCAGATGGGTAGGCTGAATCACCAGGGTTCTCACCCCATTGTCCACTGCCCGCTTCAGCGCCTCGGTTACATTGTCAATGACGATGCCGTCCCGCTGCTTTATATGGTCAATAACCATCTGGCTTGTAAACCCCCTCCGAACAGAATATCCGGAAAATGCGTTCTCCATAGCGGCCTCAATCGCTCCGATGGTCAGCCGCCTGCTGTCATTGAAACTTGTGCCAAAGCTGACCACCAAAAGCTCTTTCTCTCCAATTGCATCCTGGTTTCTGGCATTATCCAGGGAAGCATCTCCTGTATGGTAATTCTCCGTTTTCATCTCGTCCTCCTTTTTTGTCTGTTCCTCTCACCGGAGAAATACATACGTATTTTCCCCTGACCAGGCGCCGCTGTAGGCAAAGCCCAACCCGTCAAATTTTTTCATGTCTTCCGGCTTTTTTGCCCCTGTCCGGGCCAGAAAGCGGACCATCTCGCCCCTAGCCATCTTCGCCTCGGTAGCCTTTGCCTTTATCTTTTTCTTCCCCGCCTTATCTGTATCCAAGCTGCCGAAGATCACCTGTACAAAAGCCGTATCCGGCTCCAAAAAGGGCTCCACCGCCCGGCTGTATTCCTTAGAGGCAAGGTTGACGATCACCTTATCCTCTGCAGCCACTTCCTTATACAGGGAGTCTCCCCAAAAGGCGTACAGATCGCGGCAGACCCGTCCCCCCTCCTTTAGGCAGACTCGTGCCTGCATCTCCAGACGGTAGGGCCGCACCCCGTCAAAGGGCCGCAGAATACCGTAAAAGCCTGACAGAATCCGCAGATGCTTCTCTATATAGTCCAGTTCTCCCTTTCCCATGACATTCGGCGCCATATACTGGTACTGAATTCCCTCATAGGCCAGAATGGCCGGGGTCAGCCGGGAGTGCAGATCCATGGATTGGATGCGGGTGTAATTTAAGTCCGCAATCGCGTCATTGCACTTCCACAGGGCCTTGGCCTGGTTCCGGTCCAGCCCCCGCATATAGTCCAGGAGAATCTGCGTCCTGTCCAGAAAAACAGGCAGGCTCCGAACCTCCAGCAGATCTTCTTCCATATTCATCTTCTTGGCCGGTGAAATAATAAGCTTCATCAAAATTCCTTCCTTTGTTTGGACTTAGCTGTTTTCCCGCCTACCAGTGTACTATATTTTTTCGCTCCCGTCCACTGCCGGCTTCGCCGTCTATGAAACGCGCGCTGCCAGGCACACGGCCACAAAAAATACGGCATTTGCTTGAAACGCCGTATTTTTGCAGATCTA
>CALWBS010000176.1 GCA_944376135.1 uncultured Enterocloster sp. | reverse complement strand
TGCGGGGAGACAATGAAAAATCAGCTGATTATCAGCAAATTGGAAGAAATGGGCATCAAATGCAGACAAGTGGATTTTAAAGGGTGGAGACGGCATCCGTGGGTTTTCATAGAACTTGCATGGAATTTGGTCATGCATAGAAAAAGTACCCTGATTTTATCCACTTCCGCTCAAAATATCTACTTTCTTATGAAGGTAATGAAAAAAATTCGATGGAAACAGAACACAGTGCATTGGGTTATCGGCGGAAGCCTGGGGCAAAAAATCCGTCAGGGAACGTACGATGCAAATGTCATAAATTATATGCGCCATACACTTGTTGAAAGCAGTCATATGGCGGAACAGCTGCAGGAATGTAAGGTTGACGGTGTGCTGTATGTTCCTAATTTTAAGCCGATTCGATATTATCCCGCACTGCCGACGAAATTCCCGGCAGGTAAAATGACAAGATTTGTATTTATGAGCCGTATTATGCCTGAAAAAGGATGCGATTATATTCTTGAAGCAGTCCGGCTGCTGAATGCGAAGGGCTGCGGCAGTATGTTTTCTGTGGATTTTTATGGAAAAGTCGCAGAGGAGTATAAAGCGGTATTTACCAGAAAATCAGATAGTCTGTGCAATGTAAATTACAGGGGATTTTTAAACCTAATGGAAAATGAGGGCTATGATACATTGGCTTCCTATGATTTGATGCTATTTCCGACGTATTGGAAAGGAGAAGGGTTTGCAGGCGTCTTTATAGATGCATTTATTTCCGGACTTCCTATTATTGCAACGGACTGGGCGCATAATAAGGCTTTTTTGCGGGAAAAAGAAACAGCACTATTTATACCGGTACATAATGTGTGTGCGCTGGCCGATACGATGCAGGCTTGTATGGAAGGAAGGTACAATATCCGAAAAATGAAGGGCCTTTGCCAGAAAGAAGCGGAAAAATATAATATAGATCATGTGATAACAGAAGACCTGATGAAGAGAATAGGGGTGCTGTGATTATGGCGCAGATTACAATATGGGGAGATTTTAAGGCAAATGATGCAGAGCATTTAAATTTGAGCGGGGAACTGCAGCTTCTCCTCAATAAAAGCGATATCAATGTTGTCAATTTTGAGGGGCCTGTTAAGTCAAAAGGCAAAGCGATTGTAAAGAGCGGACCGAACATACAGCAGAGTCCGGACTCACCGCGGTGGCTGGAGGCGCATGGGTATAATGTTATATCCTTTGCGAACAATCATATAATGGATTTTGGGGCAGAGGGATTCCAAAAAACAAAATCAAGCTTCAAGAATGCATTGGTTATTGGCGCCGGCACATGGGAGGAGGCGTATCGGATGCATATAGTGACTGCGGACGACGGTTTAAAGATAGGATTCCTGGCCGGCACGCATTGTGAATTCGGCACTCTGACCGATAAATACAGGGATCGGGAGGGCTGCGCATGGTGCATGCATCCGGATTTTGAAAAGAAAATTTTAGAGCGAGGGGATATAGATTACCTGATTATTTATAACCATGGAGGGGTGGAATATATGGATATGCCATTACCCGAATGGAGAGATTTATACAAAAAATGGATTGATATGGGAGCTGACGCTGTTATCGCCAGCCATCCGCATGTCCCACAGGGGTGGGAAGAATACAAAGGTAAGCTGATTTGCTACAGTTTAGGCAATTTTTGCTTTCAAAAATCGGAAGCTGTGCGTGAGCACTGGCTGGAGAGCCTGTGTGCTGTCATAACCGTCGGAAAATCAGAGAAAGCGGGCTTCCGTATCCGTCCGATTTACTGCGACGCAATGAATCATTATATAGGTGACAGCCAATCATCTGAGTTTCGGAAGCATTTGAATGATTTAAATAATTCCCTGGCGAACGAGCCATCTTATTATGCGCAGGTCAATAAGAGCGTATTAAATCGCTATGGCAGTTACCAGGGAATGTTTACAAGGAGCGGATGGCTGGCTAATCCTATTTCAATAAATTTTCTAAAAGGGTTAGCCGAAGGATTTAAAAAGGAGCATATTTACAATAGCATTAATTGTGAAAGCCATAGGTGGGCAATGCTCCGCGCAATGCGGTTAAAGCATAGAATTAATCAGATGTAAATAGTCCATCCCACTACGCATTCTTCCGATACAAAATCAAAAGCCCCTTTAAGAGCAGCGCGTCATCATAGTGTATCTTATGCCGGCACAGGGGCGTGATGAACCGGGCCAGGCCGCCGGTGGCTACCGCGGTGGCCGGTTCGCCCAGTTCCCGCTCCATCCGGTCCAGGATACCGTCGATCATATCCACATTGCTGAAGATAATGCCTGCCCGCATACAGTCGATGGTGTTTTTGCCGATTACCTTATCCGGCAGCTCCAGGCTGATATAAGGGAGCTGGGCGGTCTTGCCGCTCAAGGAATCCAGGGATACCTTGAGACCCGGCAGGATGACGCCGCCGATATAATTCCCCTTTTGATCCACCACGCTCATCGTGGTAGCGGTGCCCATGTCGATGACGACCAGCGGCAGAGGGTGCTCATGGGTGGCGGCTACCGCATCTACGATCATGTCGCTTCCCACGGTTTTGGGGTTGTCCATGAGGATATTGATGCCGGTTTTGATGCCCGGTCCCACGAGGAGGGGACGGATTCCCAGCACCTTTTTTACTGCGGAGAGAATCGTGGCATTTAAGGGGGGCACAACGGAGGAGAGAATCGCCCCTTCAATTTCGCTGGGGGGAATCGCATGCATTTCTAATATACTCTTGATGGTGACGGCATACTCCGTGGCCGTCCTCCCCTGATCGGTTGTGACCCGCTCGATAAAGTGGGTCTCTTTTTCGTCAATACCCCCGATTACGGTATTTGTATTTCCCATGTCAATGGCTAAGATCATGACAAGCTCCTTTCCCGGAAGGTAAATGTGTGGTATACTGTAGCTGTTTGGGGCAGCGCGCAGGCGGCCCCGGGCTGTTACAGGAATTTTACCACAGAAGAAACAGAAACACAACCGGACGCGCCGGTTTGGCCGCTGCGGGGTCGGCTGTTGGAATCAGATAAGGAGAAAAAGCGTATGTTAAAAGGAAAGACCGTACTGTTGGGCGTCACCGGCAGCATTGCCGCCTACAAGATTGCCTATCTGGCAAGTGCCCTCGTAAAGCAGGGGGCAAAGGTTCATGTGCTCATGACCAAAAATGCCGTAAATTTTATCAACCCCATCACCTTTGAGACGCTCACCGGCAACAAATGCCTGGTGGATACCTTTGACCGGAATTTTGAGTTCAGCGTGGAGCATGTAGCCCTTGCAAAAGCTGCGGACGTATTTCTGATTGCTCCGGCTTCAGCAAATGTGATCGGCAAGATCGCCCACGGCATTGCGGATGATATGCTGACGACCACGGCCATGGCCTGCACCTGCAGAAAGATCATTTCTCCGGCCATGAATACCCGGATGTATGAGAACCCCATTCTCCAGGACAACTTAAAAATCCTGGAGCGCTATGGCATGGAGGTAATCCGGCCGGCCAAAGGATATCTGGCCTGCGGGGATACCGGGGCGGGAAAGATGCCGGAGCCAGAGGTGCTCTTGGAGTACATCCTGCGGGAAGCCGCTTACGAGAAGGATTTGGAGGGGAAGCGGATTCTGGTGACCGCGGGTCCCACCCGGGAGGCCATGGATCCGGTGCGCTTTATCACCAACCATTCTTCCGGAAAAATGGGCTACGCTATCGCCAGGGCAGCCGCTTTCCGGGGCGCGCAGGTGACCTTGGTTTCCGGGCCGGTGCAGCTTGCGCCGCCGCTCTTTGTGAAGACCGTGCCGGTGGTGAGCGCCCAGGATATGTTTGAGGCCGTGACGAAGAACAGCGCGGACCAGGATATCATCATCAAGGCCGCGGCGGTAGCAGATTATACCCCTGTGGAGACTGCGCCGGAAAAAGTGAAGAAAAAGGACGGGGATCTTTCCGTTCCATTAAAGCGAACGCAGGATATCCTGGCATGGCTGGGAGAGCACCGGCGGGAGGGCCAGTTCCTCTGCGGATTTTCCATGGAGACCGAGCATCTGCTGGAAAATTCCCGGACCAAGCTGGAGAAAAAGCATGTAGATATGATTGCGGCCAACAGCCTGAAAGCAGAAGGCGCGGGTTTTGGGACGGATACCAACTGCATCACGCTCATCACTCCTGAAAAAGAGATCGAACTGCCTCTCATGACAAAAGAGGAGGCGGCGCACCGGATTCTCACGGAAATCGCCGGGCGGATGGAGCGGCGATGAGATGCGCCGCGCGGCACGCGTTTGTCTGCGCCAGCCCGGACGCGCATAATCCTTGACTTTGTCCCATAATCATCATACAATGGAAAAAGTTTAAGAAAACGGAGGAAGAAATACATTGCCACAGACAGATACAAAGCTGGAAGAAGAGATAAAGCGGCGGAGGACTTTTGCCATCATATCCCACCCGGATGCGGGAAAGACGACCTTGACGGAGAAGTTTCTTCTCTACGGAGGGGCCATCAACCTGGCGGGCACCGTAAAGGCGCGCAAGGCGGCCAAGCACGCGGTGTCCGACTGGATGGACATAGAGAAGGAGAGAGGAATTTCCGTCACATCCTCCGCCATGCAGTTCAATTATGAGGGATTCTGCATCAACATCCTGGACACGCCGGGACACCAGGACTTTTCCGAGGACACGTACCGGACCCTGATGGCAGCGGACTCAGCGGTCATGGTTATTGACGGCTCCAAGGGTGTGGAGGCCCAGACCATCAAGCTCTTTAAGGTATGCGTCATGCGGCACATTCCTATTTTTACCTTTATCAATAAATTTGACCGGGAAGCCAGGGATCCTTACGAGCTGGTGGACGAGATCGAGGAGGTGCTGGGCATCCGCACCTGTCCGGTGAACTGGCCCATCGGCTGCGGAAAGAGCTTCAAGGGCGTGTACGACCGGTTCGCGAAAAAGATTACCACCTTCACCGCCGCCATGGGCGGGGCCAAGGAGGTGGCAAGCCGGGAGTTCTCCATTGACGCGGAGGATCTGGACGAGGTCATCGGTCAGGATTATCATGCGCAGCTTAGAGACGATATCGAGCTTTTGGACGGGGCCAGCGACGAGCTGGACATGGAGCGGGTCAGCCGGGGCGATTTGTCGCCGGTGTTCTTTGGCTCCGCGCTGACGAACTTCGGCGTGGAGACATTTCTGGAGCATTTTCTAAAAATGACTACGCCTCCCCTCCCAAGAAAGACTCTGACAGGGGAGATTGATCCCTTCCGGCCGGATTTCTCCGCATTTGTGTTCAAGATTCAGGCCAATATGAACAAGGCCCACCGGGACCGCATCGCCTTTATGCGCATCTGCTCAGGAAAGTTCGCGGCGGGCATGGAAGTAAACCACGTCCAGGGCGGGACAACAATCCGTCTCACACAGCCCCAGCAGCTCATGGCCCAGGACCGCAAGATCGTGGAGGAAGCCTATGCGGGAGATATCATCGGCGTATTTGACCCGGGAATCTTTTCCATCGGGGATACGCTGTGCGCATCCAATGAAAAATTCGAATTTGAGGGAATCGCCACCTTTGCGCCGGAGCATTTTGCCAGGGTGCGCCAGGTGGATACCATGAAGCGCAAGCAGTTCATCAAGGGTGTGAACCAGATTGCCCAGGAGGGCGCCATCCAGATATTCCAGGAGTTCAACACCGGTATGGAGGAGATCATCGTGGGAGTGGTAGGCGAGCTCCAGTTTGAGGTCCTCACCTACCGTCTGCAGAATGAGTACAATGTGGAAGTGATTCTGGAGAAGCTTCCCTTTGAGTATATCCGCTGGATTGAGAATCCCCAGGAGATTGATGTGGCGAGAATCCAGGGCACGTCCGATATGAAGCGGATTAAAGACTTAAAGGACAATCCCCTTCTGCTCTTTATCAACAGCTGGAGCGTAGGCATGGTCTTAGAGCGCAACCCGGGTCTGCGGCTTTCTGAGTTCGGACGCTCGTAGCCGGGCGGTGCCGGGGCGACGGCTTGCTGCGGAAAGTTTTCAATTAAATAAAATGCAGGAATGAATGCAGGAGGTATAAAAAATGAGCAAGATTGACACAGTAAGAGCAGCAATGGTGGAGGCCATGAAGGCTAAGAACAAAGCGAGAAAGGATTCTCTGTCCATGCTTCTCTCCGCGCTCAAAAACGCGCAGATCGACAAGCGGGAGCCTCTAACAGAGGATGAGGAGAATGCCATTGTGAAAAAGGAGATCAAGCAGACCCAGGAGACGTATGACTTAGCTCCGGCGGACCGGACGGACATCAAGGAGGAGGCGGCCGCACGGCTGGCTGTCTACAAAGAATTTGCCCCGGAGGATATGAGCGTGGAGCAGATTAAGGAAGTCATCGCCCAGGTTTTGGGAGAGCTCGGCATCTCGGAGCCTACAGCCAAGGACAAGGGGGCTATCATGAAGGTACTCATGCCGCGGGTAAAGGGCAAGGCGGACGGGAAGGTGGTCAATCAGACCCTGGCTGCCATGCTGAAATAAAACGCAATAAGGAGAACAGCATATGTATAAAAAAGAAATTGAAGCCTATATGGAGGCGCACAAACAGGAGATGATCGATGACATCTGCACCCTCTGCCGCATCAACAGCGAGAAGATGCCCTACAGCGAGGGAAAACCTTTTGGAGAAGGGGCCTTTGCGGCGCTGCAGATGGCTCTTTCCATGGCGGAGCGGTATGGATTTTCCATTACCAATTATGACAATTATGTGGGCACCGCGGATTTAAATGACGGGGAGCGCCAGTTAGACATCCTGGCGCACCTGGATGTGGTGCCCGCCGGAGAGGGATGGACCGTGACGGAGCCCTTTGAGCCCGTGGTGAAGGACGGAAAGCTCTATGGCCGGGGTACGGCGGACGATAAGGGACCGGCGGTGGCGGCCCTCTACGCCATGCGCGCGGTGAAGGAGCTGGGCCTTCCTGTGAAAAAAAACGTGCGCCTGATTCTGGGTACGGACGAAGAGTGCGGCAGCGGGGACATCGAGGAGTACTATGAGGTGGAGAAGGAGGCTCCTATGACCTTTTCTCCGGATGCGGAATTTCCGGTGATCAACACGGAAAAAGGACGTCTGGACGGCCATTTTACCGCCTCTTTTGCTTCATCCGAAGCCCTTCCGCGCTTGGTAAAACTGGAGGCGGGAATCAAAATCAATGTGGTTCCCGGCAAAGCCTGGGCTGCGGTAGAAGGCGTGGATGTTGAGACTCTTGTGGAGACTGCGAAGGAAGTAGAGAAAGATACAGGCATTTCCTTCTCCTTCGAGGAGACAGAGGAGGGGATGGGAATCACGGCTCAGGGCGCGGGGGCCCATGCCTCCACCCCCCAGGAAGGGAAGAACGCCCTCACAGGCCTTTTGCTCTACCTAACCCGCCTGCCTCTGGCAGACTGCCCCCAGATGGACGCGGTCCGCTCTCTGGTAAAACTCTTCCCCCACGGGGACACTAAAGGACGTGCGGTGGGGATAAACATGGAGGACGAGATTTCCGGTGAACTGACGCTGGCATTCAGCATGCTGACCATCGGTGCGGACAGCCTGGACGGCATGTTTGACAGCCGCTGCCCCATCTGTGCCAATGAGGACAATATGTTAAAGGTGGTGAAGGCCGCTATGGCAAAGGAGGGAATCACCCTGCACAATGATTCCATGCGGCCGCCTCACCATGTGGACGGCGACTCCCATTTTGTGCGGACCCTTTTAAAGGTCTATGAGGAGTACACGGGGCAGAAGGGAAGCTGCCAGTATACCGGCGGCGGCACGTATGTCCATGACTTGAAAAACGGCGTGGCCTTCGGCGCCTCTATGCCCGGCACCGACAACCGGATGCACGGGGCGGACGAGTTTGTCGTGGTGGAGGATCTGGTAACCAGCGCGAAAATCTTTGCCCAGGCAATTGTGGAGCTGTGCGGGTGATGGGCCTTTGCCCCTGTTTTCCCGCCCCCTGAACGATTGCAATAAATTTAGGGGTTGACAAATAAATATAACTGATGTATCTTCTTAAATAAGTAATTCGCAGCCGTTTACCAAGGACTTTCTCGGAGCGGCGGCAGATGAGAGATTCAGAGAAGGAGGAGCCCATATGAGACTGTTCGGAGCCATGCAGATGCATATGGATATGATGAACGGCATGTCTATGATGTGCTGCGTATCCTCCTGCCATAAAAACTGAATGTATGCTTCATCTGCATGGATAGAAAAATGATTGCAAACCGTCTGTAAGCGAGATGTTTTTAGGGCCGCAAATCTGTGCAGGATTTGCGGCTTTTTGCATTCGTTTTGCCAGATTTACGAAAGGATTATCAATATGGAAAACAGCAGGGAAGAATCGATTATCCGTCTGGAAGGACTGGGAAAGCAGTTTCAGACGGCAAACGGCACGGTGACGGCCTTGGAGGACATCAACCTGGATATCCACCAGGGGGAGGTCTTCGGCATCATCGGCCTGTCAGGAGCGGGAAAGAGCACGCTGGTGCGCTGCATCAACTATCTGGAAACCCCTACTTCGGGCCGGGTTATTTTTGAGGGGAAAAACCTCTCCTCCATGAAGGAAAGCGAAAAGCGGCTGGCGCGCCGGTCCATGGGGATGATTTTCCAGCAGTTCAATCTCCTGGCCCAGAGGAATGTGCTTCAGAATGTATGCTTTCCTATGGAGATTGCCAAGATAGGAAAGGCGGATGCCAGAAAGCGGGCGGAGGAGCTCTTAAAGCTGGTGGGGTTGGAGGAGCGCATGAAAGCGTATCCCTCCCAGCTCTCAGGCGGTCAGAAGCAGCGGGTTGCCATTGCAAGGGCGATGGCAACCAACCCTAAGGTCCTTTTGTGCGATGAGGCTACCAGCGCCCTTGATCCGAACACCACGAAATCCATTCTCGCGCTTCTCAAGCAGATTAATAAAGAGATGGGAATTACCGTAATTGTGATTACCCATGAGATGTCCGTGATTGAGTCCATCTGCGACCGGGTGGCCATCATCGACCACAGCCGCATCGCGGAGGTGGGAAAAGTCTCTGAGATATTCTCCGGCCCCAAGTCGGATATCGGACGCCAGCTCATTTTAGGGGATGCGGCGGGCCAGCGGGTAAACTTCGGAAATTCCCGGCAGATCCGCATCATCTTCGACGGAAGGGAATCCTCGGAGCCGGTGATTGCCAATATGATTCTGGCCTGCAAGGTTCCGGTGAATATCATGCACGCGGACACCCGGGATATCGAGGGGAAGGCCATGGGGCAGATGCTCATTCAGCTTCCCGAGGACGAGGTGGACGCGGGGAGAATCTGCAATTATTTAAAGACGGCAAAGGTTGCCTTTGAGGAGGTGCACTAAAGATGATATTTGATGCTTCCACGATGAGTATGCTGGGGAAGGGAATATGGGAGACGGTTTACATGGTGGGGCTGTCCTCTCTGCTTTCCTATATTATAGGAATTCCGCTGGGAATTCTTCTCGTCGTCACGGATAAGGACGGCATCCGGCCAGTGCCCGGCTTAAATCGGGTGGTGGGCGTGATTGTGAACCTGCTTCGCTCGATCCCCTTTATCATCCTGATGATTCTTCTGATTCCCTTTACAAGGGTGCTGGTGGGAAGAATCACAGGGCCCAACGCGGCGGTGGTTTCCCTGGTGATGTCCGCTTTTCCATACATCGGGCGCATGGTGGAATCCTCATTAAAAGAAGTGGATGCGGGCGTGATTGAGGCGGCCAAGTCTATGGGCGCCTCCACAGGCCAGATCATATGGAAGGTGCTTCTGCCCGAGGCTAAGCCCTCCCTGCTGGTGGGAGCGGCTATCTCTATCACAACGGTCTTAGGGTATTCGGCCATGGCCGGGTCCATCGGCGCAGGAGGCCTCGGAGATATTGCTATCCGTTACGGCCTGCACAGGTATCAGACGGATATGATGCTGGTGACGGTGGTGATTCTGGTGGTGATCGTCCAGCTGATTCAGGAGATATTTATGCGCCTGGCGCGAAAAGGAGATAAGCGGATTCGCTAAGGCCGGCAGAAAGCGGCAAAGGCAGTCTGTTTATGATAATAATGGCAGTCGTCCCGAACGGCTGCACGAAATAACGAGGAGGAACGAATTATGAAGAAATCTTGGCTGACACTTGCACTTACTATTTCCGCGGCAGCGGCTCTCACCGCCTGCTCCGGCGGCAGCACGGAGACAACAGCCGCCCAGACTGCGGCAGCCAGCGGGGAGACCACCGGGGCAGAGGATACCGCAGCGGAGGAGACTACGGCAGCGGATCAGGCAGATGCGGAGGAGACAACAGCTGCCTTAGGCGATCTGGAAAAGCTGGTGGTGGGCGCGAGCCCCGCACCCCACGCGGAAATTTTGGAGGCTGCCAGGGATGTTCTGGCTTCCAAGGGTTACGATCTGGAGATTGTGGAGTACACCGACTACGTAATTCCCAACAACGCGCTGGATTCCGGCGATCTGGACGCCAACTATTTCCAGCACAAGCCCTATCTGGATTCCTTTAATGAGC
>CALWBS010000175.1 GCA_944376135.1 uncultured Enterocloster sp. | reverse complement strand
GCTCCAGGCATTCCTTCTCTTCTTTCGGAGACAATGGTTTTGGAAAAGTCTTCAAAAAAAGCCACCCTGCATAGTCTTACTTTCATTCTATGCCAGGGCGGCTTGCCAAGTGCTTTTACATATTTTTACGGGCTGGTACTTCTTTTTGGGTTTGATTCTCCAGGCGCAGCAAAGCGGGGAGGGTATCCGGTTTCTCCGGCTATTCCGGCTGCTCGGTCTGTCCCGCCGTGAAGAGCCCCGTCACCTTTCTCCTGTCCATGCTGTGGTTGTAGGCCATGTATTCATACTCCATAATCCGGCTGCTGTAGGGGCTTTTCCCTGCCTCTGTATCCTCCCAGCTATAATAATTTCCCTCTCCATCATACAGGCCGATGGTGTGGATCACCGGTACATCCTGGGAGAGATTGTACAGAAACTGGTTATAAAGCGGCATCTGAAGATTTCCCAGCCGGAGCACATAGGAGGACAGATACACCGCCCCCAGCCGTCCTAAATCCTGGGAAGGCTGCTCATAATTGGTCCAAATGATAAAGGGCGTCTCGTACCACATGAGCCGCTCCGGCGTAGGAACCTGGCTGCTGGGCACTCCCGCGATTTCATCGTAAAATTCATCCTCCACACTGGGCTGATGGTCCCCGAACACCACGATCATGGTAGGCTCCTCGCACTGGCTGAAATAGTCCAGAAGATATTCCAGCGCCTCATCGGACTTCTTCATCAGGGATAGATACTGATCCGCTTTGGGATATTTCCCCTGCATTTTCCCAGTCAGATATACCTCCTGAGCAAAGTTATCGTACATTTCCTCATATCCCCCGTGATTCTGCATAGTCACATTGAAGATAAACAGCTTATCCTGCGGATTTTCCTTTTCCTCCACCTGCTCAATCAATTTCTCATAATCCGCCCGGTCGCTCACATACGTCCGCAGAGTTTCGCAGCCCTCGTAGTATTCCTGATCCAAAAATTCGTCAAACCCCAAATTCGTATAGACCTGATCCCGGTTCCAGTTGGCCGCCGGGTAGGGATGCATGGCCAGAGCATAATATCCCTGGTCCTTCAGAGTACTCACCAGGGAATACGTTCCCGGCTTCACATTGAACTGATAGGCGATGGTATGGGTGGGCAGCATAACCATGGAGTCCCCCATGAGAAACTCAAATTCCGAGTTGCTGGTCATGGAGCCGAATACAGGCACGCAGAGGCTCCCCCGCACCGTATTTTCCGTCAGGCTGTTTAAAAATGGGAAATACTCGATATTCGTGGTGAACTCCCCCGCCACCTTGAGGTCAGAAAGGCTTTCATTCATAATGCAGATCAGGTTGACCGGCTGAATGGATTCGGATGTTTCCTCCTCGCTCTCCTCCGCCTGCAGCTCATGATATATTTCCTCCACCGCCCGGTAGCTGTAGCCGGCCGGGGGCTTTCGCACAATATACCGGCTGGAAATAGCCGTGGAGAGCACATATCCGTAATACTGGTAGCTCTCATTCACCGCCCACATATTGATTCCCAGGTCCCAGGCCGGCATAAAATGCAGGAAAAATACAAGGCAGTAGACCGCCGAGGCCCCGATACAGCCGGCCCCCAGCCCCAGCCTCTTTTTCCATCCCCTTGCGCGCAGGGGGAAAAACCAGGTCAGAACATTCATCGCCAGAACCGTGACAATTGCCGCTTTCATGGCATTTGTCAGCACATAGGTATAGGTTCCGGACACAGTCATGGCCGTGGGCAGCGCAAGAACGTCCCAAAACATTACAGGCCGCTCGCGGAAGGCCACCACGAAGGCCTCCGCCATGGAGGCGATGAGAAGGAGAATGGAGACGAGGGGCACCGCAATCCGGCTGGTGCCGCTGATTCCCAGAACAATCAGATATAAGACGTAAATCCATCCGATATTGAGAGCTGCCATATACCAGGGAATGGTTTCCAAGTTCCCCGTGACCAGCTCAAACAAAAAATAGGAGAATACCGGCACCAGAGCCAGGAGCAGATATCCTCCTATCTTACATAAATTTCTTCCGTATGCTGTAATTTTCTCTTTTGTCATCAATCACGCCCCCGCTTTGCTTATGTCCTGCGGTTAAAAGTCACATAAAGACACTCTAGCACAAACCGGCCCGCCCTTCAAGCGTCAAATTTTTCCCAGGGGCATTTTTCACAGAAAAAACACATTTAGAGGCAGCGATTCCGGGCGGCAAAAAGATACGCCGTCCGGAATCATCCCATTTAGTGATGGAACAGCCGGATTCCCGTAAAGGCCATAACCATGCCGTACTGATCGCAGACCGAGATCACCTGGTCGTCCCGCACAGAGCCGCCGGGCTGGGCCACGTACTTCACGCCGCTCTTATAGGCCCGGTCAATGTTGTCCCCAAAGGGGAAGAAGGCATCGGAGCCCAGGGCCACATCCGTGAGTCCGTCCAACCAGGCCCGCTTTTCCTCCCGGGTGAACAAGGCCGGCTTCTCCGTAAAAGTCTGCTCCCAGCGGCCGTCCGCCAGCACGTCCATGGGGTCGTCCCCAATATACACGTCGATGGCATTGTCCCGGTCCGCCCGCTTGATGCCCGGCTTAAAGGGCAGGGAAAGCACCTGGGGCGCCTGGCGCAGATACCAGTTGTCCGCCTTATTCCCCGCAAGCCGCGTACAGTGCACGCGGGACTGCTGGCCCGCGCCGATGCCGATGGCCTGTCCGTCCTTCACGTAGCACACGGAATTGGACTGCGTGTATTTCAATGTAATCAGGGAGATAATCAGATCTCTGACCGCGGTCTCCGGCAGCTCCTTGTTGGCTGTCACAATATTTTTCAAAAGATCCGGACCGATCTTAAGATTATTGTGTCCCTGCTCAAAAACAACGCCGAAGACCTGCTTTCTCTCGATCTCCTCTGGCTCATAGTCGGGATCGATCTGGATTACATTATAATTTCCGTTCTTTTTGGTCTTTAAAATTTCCAAAGCTTCCGGCTCGTAGCCCGGAGCGATCACTCCGTCGGACACCTCCCTCTTGATCAGGCGGGCAGTATCCGCATCGCACACGTCGGACAAGGAAATAAAATCTCCAAAAGAAGACATCCGGTCCGCCCCTCTGGCTCTGGCGTAGGCACAGGCCAGGGGAGAGAGTTCGCCCAGGTCATCCACCCAGTAGATTTTCTTTAAGACATCCGTCATGGGCAGGCCCACCGCTGCCCCTGCCGGGGACACATGCTTAAAGGACGTGGCCGCGGGAAGGCCTGTGGCCTCCTTTAATTCACGGACAAGCTGCCAGCCGTTGAAGGCGTCCAAGAAATTGATATAGCCGGGCTTTCCGCAGAGCACCCGGATGGGAAGTTCGCTGCCGTCCCGCATGTAAATCCGGGAAGGTTTCTGGTTGGGGTTGCATCCGTATTTCAGTTCCAGTTCTTTCATTTGTAATTCTCCTCGTATTTGTTCTTATTCACAATCCGGCTCTCATATTTTCCCGTGGCAATTTCGATATAGCGCACAAAAAGAGACACCTTGTTGTCCTCGTTTAAGCTGTTCCACACCATATCCGTAAACGCATCGATGTCTCCTTTTATCTCCACCCGCTTGGGCTCTCCCTCAAAGCTGGGCAGTGGATTTCCGTCTCCCATATAGGTGTGGATAAAATGTCCCTCTCCGGCGATGGGGTTCTGATAGGCGAAGGTAAAACGCAGGCAGGAGGAGGCATCCCCGTGATTGCTCTTTAGGATGGACATGGCGTAGCTGTAGCTTCCCTTATCAATATGCATGATGCCGGAAATCCGGGGCGTGTAGTTGGGCGCGTCCGGCTCGAATTCGCGGCAGCGCAGGGACTGCTCAAAGGTAAGCTGATGGTCCATGCCGTAATAGATGGTATCCGTCTGGTCCCCATTGGTCACGATGGTCTTATTTCCCAGAACACGCACCGGCGCATAGATAATCAGGCTTGGATCCTCCACTTTAGCCGGGTCAAAGGCTTGGGTGCGGATTCCCTCCCCGTCCTCCACAAACACCCGGTTGCGGCTGTTTGCGCTCCGTCCCATGATAAAATAGGCGGTCACCGCGTATTTTCCATCCTCTGATTCCCCTAAAACAATTCCTCTGCCCGGGTAGGCATTTCCCTTCAGTTCCTGTTCCAATGAGCGAATATCCATGTATCGCACCTCCATAATGTTTTGTCTGCCGGACACCAAAAGCCGGCCCCTGAACGCAGGTATACCAAATCCTCTGCTCGGTATCTCCTATGCGCCCAGGCGGCCGGCTTTTCTCATCCTGCGTGCTCCCCGTGGGTTCTCCCACCGTATCCGCCAGTCGCACGCTCTGATTCTACTATATATGGTTTTGCTTTCGATTGCAAGGGGTTTTTTGAAATTCAGCCTCCCGCAAATTTATCCCGCAAATTTATCGCAGCCGTTCATACAATCTGCCTCATACCTTGTCCACCGGCGCCATCAAAACCTTTCCGGTTCCCCGGAATACATTGACCAGGCCCTCGCCGGACACCGCGGATCCTAAGAGGGATTTTCCGGAGCGCTCCACAGTAAAGTTAAGGCTTCCGCTCCAGGCCACCGCCATATTGCCGTCAATTTTCAGCACATCATTTTCCAACGTAATTTCGATGAGCTCCTCCTTGGGAGAACTGGACTCCAGGCAGACAATGCCATTTCCGTTCAGCGAGAGATTAAACAGCCCCTCACCGCCTGCCACCGCGGAGGACAGGTTGGAGCGCATCACCGTCTTGTGCTTTAAGCCGGACTCGCAGGCCAGGAAGAAGCCGTCCTCAAGCACCAGCGAACCTCCCCATTCTCCCACATCTACAAGGAGAAGATATTTGTAGGTGGGCTCCAGCACCAAGGTTCCCGTTCCCGTATATTCCGGCTTAATCGCGGATTCGCCGCTGGCTTTTCCCCGAACGGCCTTTCCGAACAGATCGCCCACGCCCTTGATGCCCGTAGTTGCGTTCACATCTCCCGCCATCCACTGCATGGCCCCGGCCTGGGTAGTCACCGGCGACTTACTGAGGTCGCAGATAACCTGGCGTTTTCGCACATTCATGGCGTCGCAGAAATAGGCGTTCATGGCGGACTGAGGCGACACGCTTAAATCGCGGAGATATTCAATCACCGTAAATGCGCCGGCCCTGTCCACAATGCGGACGTCATCGTTGTCTGTAAGGTTTGAAATTTTGTACATGGTTTTTCCTCCTGGTTTTCTTCTATTTGTCTTCGAATCGCTTCTATCTGTGCGCACGATTTTTTCTGTATGAACCGCTATATTTCCCACTTTGATGATAAGCCGCAATTTTCCCAGGTATTGTACTCCACTGCAAAGCGAAAGGTCGGCTCATGGATTAAAGACTGAAGATTATCCTTATAGGGCATCTTCATAGTCGTGTCCGCAGAATATACCCATTTCACCGCCAGCTCCAAGGCCTTTCTGCACCCAACGGCGCACATAGCCGGAACGGAGACATAGATATTTCCAGCCTCTATACAAGCCGGTGCAAAAAGGGCATATTCGTTCTTGCTTTCCAAAAATCCAAAATTTGACATTTTATCCCCTCCTGCTTGGAAAAATCATCCGTCTAGCCGTGTCAATCCCAAGTTTTTCTCCGAACTTTTCCGAAATTCAATGAATGCACCTATTTTTTCTAAAGTACATGCAATAGAACGTTGTTCTTTTATATTGGGCAATTTTACGGGTTCTTTCTGATAGTCTTTGAAATATATATGAGGAATCGCACTTCCACTAAAATATTTTGACAAGTTCATATGGTCAATGGCGTAATAGAGATATTTTATATCAACATCTTCTCTTGGCAAAATATACTGCATAGTACCAATGACAGATGATTTTGACGGCAGTAGCATCGCGCGTCCAATTCCCGCACCATCTTTAACAACCGCAATATACTCCTTTGCTGATAAAAATTAACATGCTTTATCAGACCGCTTGCTCCACTCGTTTCCAATTTCCTTCTGCCCCTTTTCAATAAACTCAGAGAGTATCGGCGGAGCTTCTGTAAATTTTACATTATCCGGAAGCTCAATCTTATATTCCCGCGATGTCTCGTCATAGTACAAATACGCAATGACTTTATCTCCATAGACTGGATTTCTTACTTCAAATTTGCGCATAATGCTTCCACCTTTTCCAAATCATTTCCCACATTTTTTCCAAATGCTCGGTCGGAAGAATCCCTTCTAGTCCGAGCAGCAACCGTTGTTTATCCTCATGAGACAATTTTTCCTCGAACACTTTTAATTTTTCCGGAATAGCAGGCGCTGTACCTGCTCAATTGGCATCCCTTTATCAATCGCTTTGGTCGCCAATGTCCTCCTGAATTTATGTGGATGCACTTTGTTAATCCCTAATTTTTTCCCAAGATTTCTCAGACGAATCTCAACGCCGCTGATTTCCAGCCGGTTGTAGGGCTTTTGCAGCGAAACGAACAACGCCTTATTGGTATCCTGTCTGCTCTCCAAATAGTTTTTCAGATGAATCTTTGTCCTTGCATCAAAATACACGGGCCGCTCTTTATTTCCCTTGCCAAATACGACGCATTCTCTGTTTTCAATGCCAATATCTTCGATATTCAGCTTTACCAGCTCGCCCACCCGCATCCCGGTAGATGCCAGCAAATCAATCATTGCCAAATTCCGCAGGCAACTGCACTGGCTTTTTTGCTGCTATTCGGATAGATATTTCCGCAAAAATAGCCGGAAATACCCTTTGAGAAATGATATCATAGATATCTCTCGGGTCTCTGTTTTTTAACCTGCTCCACCGCATGGACTGACCCGCAGGGTACTGTGGGAAAATTTTGTCCAGCTTTTCTCCGGAGATACTCTCCAGTTCTTCTGTCTCCAGTTCCTTTTCATCCAGAGAGCGGATAAACATCAGATAGGTGAGTTGTTCGATTACCGTCAAAGGATTTGTAATGCCCCCAGCCCAAAGATCTGTCCATATCTTGTCAATCTTATTTTTAATCACACCAGTGACCATTTTGTTCCTTCGGTAATCGTCTTTTTCTCCAGTATAATACATCTCCCCCCAAAGCGCAAACAAAATAAGCGGCTCGGACCGCGCTGTCATCCGCCGCCCGAGCCGTCCGTTTTTCATCCCCGCCGCTTTTCCCGAACCTTCTACTCATTCCGGATCGCCGCCAGCGGCGACAGTCCCATGGCCCGCATGGCCGGCATAAATCCCGCCGCCATGCCCACCAGCACGGCAAAGCCCACAGCCGCCAGGGCCAGCCAGGGCGGAATGCGGGAGAGATTTCCTTCCACTCCGTAGACCTGTGCCATGCTGACAAAATGGTTCACCAGAAAGGAGACGGCGAAACTAAGCACAATGCCTGCGACTCCTCCCATAAAGCCGATAAATCCCGACTCAATCAAGAACATATTCCGGATATTTCCCATGTCGCAGCCCAGCACCTTCATGACGCCGATCTCCTTGGTCCGCTCATAGATGGACATCATCATGGTGTTGGCGATGCCGATGGCAGCCACAAATAGAGACACGGCGCCGATGCCGCCCAGAACCGCCTGAACCATATTGGACTGCTGGCGTGAACTCTCCAGCCAGTCCATCTGGCTGCTCACCTGAAATCCCATGTCCGCCAAGTTCTTCTGCACCTCGTCCACATGCTCCATATCGTCCACATAGACCTGGGCGCTGCTGTACACCAGATATCCCAGAGCCTTGCCCCTCTTGTTGGAGGGCTGTCCCGGTATCAGGGTTCCCTTGCGGAAGGCGCGGGAGAGCTGGCTCTTCATGCCGTCTATGTCCATAAATACATAGTAAGAATAGCTGTTCCAAGTCTCAATATCTCCCTCCACCATACCAACGGTGTTCATCATGTACTTTTTCGGCGGTTTCACGGGCTCCGCCCCGTCCTCCAAAGACCCGCCTTTGGAGGCGCCGGACTGACTCTGAAAATACGCATTCATATCGAATATCACAAAAACCGGCTGCCCCATAAAATCCACGTCCGGAAGCTCCATGGTATCCCAGTAGCCTTTTCCCGTCTTGGCATTGGAAAACTGCTGAATCACCGTATTTCCCACCACAAGGCCCGTGCTGCCGGGTTCCGGCAGTTTTCCCTCTCCCAGGGGGATCTGCTCCAAATAGGATTGGCTGACTCCGCGCAGGGTCAGATATTGAGCCTCGTAAACGCCCTGGCGCATCACCACATTCATGTCAAGCACCGGAGATACCCCGGTTACGTGTTCTATGCGGGAAAACTGCTCAATCACTTGGTCCGTGATATAGTTGGGTTCCGCCGCGGCCCCCGAAGAGCCTCCCCCATTCACAGCCACCGCCCCGCCGTAGCCTGAATTTGAACGGACATCAATGGTGGTGAGACTGCCGTAGGAGGTAATCTGCTCCATGGTCAGCTCATTTAGCCCGATTCCCAGGGAAACCATGACGACAATGGAGGCCGTGCCGATAATGACCCCCAGCACGGTCAAAACGGTCCGAAGCTTTCTCCGCCTCAGATTATTTATGCTCATGAGCAGCAGATCAGATATCCTCATCCTCTATCTCTTCCTCTTCCCCGGACGCCTTTTTCTTCTTTCTCAGACGGATCGCAAAGACTGCGGCCGCTGCCAGACACAGGCCGCCTCCTCCGAGAATCACAAACTTGTATCGATCCCAGAAGGACGGCTCCTCCTCCATCACAGCTTCCCCGTCCACGGGAACGTCCCACTCCTGGGGCATCTCCTCCGTCACAAACAGGGTCATCTCCCGTGTCACCGGCTCGCAGGCGTTCCCATTTTCATCCTCGTAGGAAATGGTGATGGGGATAATCCCGTCGTCCATGGTGGCCGCTGTCCCCATGAGCATGGCGTCCACATTGCCTGTCTCACCGGGCTTTATATTTCCCACATAAGAATCCACCGGCCGTATAGAATCCCCCGCGAAGGATACGGTCACATTGTAGAGAATCACCTTGCCCGTATTGTTGATTCCGAACATGACATTGGACTCTCCGCCCACGGTAATGCTGTCAGGCATCACGTCAATATTGCTGGTAGAGAGCCGGGCGTACTGCTTTACCGGAATATCCACCACAATGCTCTCCTCTGCGTTTTTAAACTCCGGACTGTCGTATTTTTCCTTCACCGTAATGCCGTAGGAGCGCTGATCCACCCCAGCCCTGGCCGTAAACTTTGCCCGGACCTCCGTGGTCTGCCCCGGGGACAGAGAGTTAACCACCAGGGAGGAGGTGCCTGACTCCGTGGTGAATACCGCGCTGTCCGATACCTTCTCTGACTCCAGGTTAAAGAGGATATTGCTGGCCGGGACATCCGATGAGGCGTTCTTCATGTTCAGCACCAGCTCAAATTCGTCTCCTGCATAGACCTCCTCTGGTATGGTGTAGTAGCTGTCTACGATGAGCCGAGCCCGGGTCCTGTCGTTGGCGTCAAAGTCTCTTAGGTCATCTTCCTTGTCCTTGGAGGTCACATGGACGTAAAATGTTCCCTCCTCGGTGTGCAGATCCCCCTCTGAGCTTAAACGGAAAGTAATGGTAAACGGAATGGGGTAATACCCCGTATAGGAATCCTTGCGGATCGCCATGCTGTAAGATGCCGTCACCGTCTCCCCATTAGCCACACGGGCATATGTTCTGTCATAATTGCCCTCATTAATCTCAAAGGGAAATTTCGTGTCGTCCTCGGAAAGCCCCATGTGAATGGTCACATCCTGAGCTGTGGTTTCCCGCTTGTTGCGGAAATTAACGCCAAAGTTCACCACGTTGGGATATACGCCCCGGGGCGTGGCCTGGTTCTCTCCGATAACGAAATAATTTCCCTCCTTTAAATCCTCTTCCTCATCCTGGGAAGTGTCTGAGCTGGTGGAAATCCACACATTTACATAGTCAATATCAGATCCGCCGCCGTCCCACTCCAGCAGGATGGGGATGCTGTAATACCCCTGAAGAGCGTCCCGCCGCACGCGTGCTGAGATAGAGACGCTTTTTACATTTCCCTTTTTTACATTTCCCACATTCTTGGGCACAAAAGTTGTCTCCAGAATCTCAAAGGGGTAGTAATCCACCATATAATCCCCCTCGCCTCGCTCCTCGATCTGCTGGAAATCACCGGTCTCCGCGAGGCTGACCTGGAGGTTGTTCATGTCCTCGTCCGTGGCCCGCACCCGGAAGGAGATGTTCATGGATTTTCCCACATTTCCTCTGGGGGACTTTGTGGTAAATATGTAGTCGTTGTTGCTGGGTTCTGTGCTGTAGCCCAAACGGTAATCCGAGGCCATGGCCCTGCCCGGAAGGGCCGCCGTGATACATACGGCAGCCAGCAGCACGGACACCGCTGCGCAAAGACGCCCTGCCCGCTCCCTCAACCATGCTTTCACTCTGCTGTTCATCACTCACATCCTCCGTTTTCTTCCAGCGCCGACCGGCCGCCGGTCTCTATGCCCACAATCTTCCCGTCCACAATCCGTATGCGCCGGTCCGCGTAGGATGCCAGGTTGTTGTCATGGGTCACCATGACCAAGGTCTGGCTCCTCTCCTTCACGATCCGCTGCATGAGCCGCAGAACCTCCATGGTGGTGTGGGAATCCAGATTTCCCGTGGGCTCGTCCGCAAATATGATTTTCGGATCCACGACCAGGGCCCTGGCAATTCCCACCCGCTGCTGCTGGCCGCCGGACATCTGAGAGGGCATGTGCTCGGCCTGATCCTTTACCCCTACTAACTTCATATAGTGCAGGGCTTTTTTCAGCCGCTCCTTCCTCGGAATCCCTCTAAATGAGAGCGGAAGGGCCACATTCTCCACCGCATTCATGGTGGGGAGCAGATTATAGGACTGAAAAATAAATCCCACATTCTCCCGGCGGAAGGCCACGAGCTGCTTTTCCGAAAGCTTCTCAATATGGGTACGGCCGATAAGAATCTCCCCCTTCGTGGGTTTTTCCAGGCCTGCCATCATATTGAGCAGCGTGGATTTTCCCGATCCTGAAGTACCCACCACAGCCACAAACTCCCCCTTATACAGCTCAAAGCTCACGCCGTTGAGCGCCCGCACCCGATTCTCCCCCACACGGTAAATCTTATAGAGATCCCGCACTCGGATCACCGCCGGCCGGGCCGCGGCGGACGCCTCCTTCACCGATCTTTCTCGCCCGGACATCTGCTCTTCCACATCGCCTTCCCCCTCCCGCTGCTTCCTTCTGCGCCGGCTATCCGTAGACAATCATCCGCTTCTTGTTTATGTATACTATAGCATACTCCCATATATTGTATATACCCTTTTTCTTTTAAAGTTCCTTTAATAATTCCTTACGCCGTCCGAAACGGCTGCTTTTGCGCATCCGTGCGGTTCCTTCGCAAAAACTCTTGACCTGCCTCCTATTCTATGCAATAATATGACGAGGCACAGATCAGTGCCGTATCTGGATGCTCCGGCTGCCGCACTGGTTATGGGCGCCGTTTTTCCCAATAATGCAACACAATTACATAAAGGCAAAGGAGAACCCCATGAGACATTTATTGAATCCCCTTGATTTCTCTGTGGAAGAAATCGACAGCCTGCTGGCCCTTGCCAGGGATATCGAACAGAATCTTCCCAAGTACGCTCACGTATGCGACGGAAAGAAGCTGGCCACCCTGTTTTACGAGCCAAGTACTCGGACGCGTCTGAGCTTTGAGGCCGCCATGCTGAATTTGGGCGGCAATGTGCTCGGCTTTTCTTCCGCTGACTCCAGCTCCGCCGCCAAAGGCGAGAGCGTTGCCGACACCATACGCATGATCTCCTGCTATGCGGACATCTGCGCCATGCGTCACCCCAAGGAGGGCGCGGCCTATGTGGCAGCTCAGAAAGCCGCTATCCCCGTGATCAACGCAGGCGACGGAGGCCATCAGCACCCCACCCAAACCCTGACAGACCTCATGACAATCCGTTCTTTAAAGGGCCGTCTGGACAATCTGACCATCGGTATGTGCGGAGACCTGAAATTCGGCCGTACCGTTCACTCCTTAATTAATGCGATGGTCCGCTATCCGAACATTAAGTTCATCTTAATCTCCCCGCCTGAGCTGCGGGTTCCCGACAGTATCCGGGATGACGTACTTCGGGCCAAGGGCATTCCTTTTGAGGAGGTAGGCAACCTGGATGAGGCTCTGGGACAGCTCGACATTCTCTACATGACCCGCGTTCAGAAAGAGCGCTTCTTCAATGAGGAGGATTACATCCGCTTAAAAGACTACTATATTCTAAATAAGAAGAAAATGAAGCTGGCCAAGAAGGACATGTTTGTCCTGCATCCCCTGCCCCGCGTCAACGAGATCTCTGTGGAAGTGGACGATGATCCCAGGGCCGCTTACTTTAAGCAGGCCCAGTACGGCGTGTATGTGCGGATGGCCCTGATCATGACATTACTGGAGGTGGAGAAGCCATGTTAAATATCAGCGGATTAAAAGAAGGAATTGTTCTGGATCACATTGAGGCCGGCCGGAGTCTTGACATCTACTATCATTTAGGCCTGGACAAACTGGACTGCCAGGTGGCCATCATCAAGAACGCCCGCAGCAACAAGATGGGCCGCAAAGACATCATCAAAATTGAGGGCGGCCTGGACATGGTGGATTTGGATATGCTGGGATATATTGACCACAACATCACCGTGAACATTATTAAAGACAATGCCATCGTGGAAAAGAAAACCTTAAAGCTTCCCCGCAAAATCACCAATGTGATTCACTGCAAGAATCCCCGATGCATCACCTCCATCGAGCAGGAGCTGCCCCACATCTTCTACCTGGCGGATGAAAAGACGGAGACGTACCGCTGCCAGTACTGCGAGGAGAAGTACAGCGCGTTTGAATAGGGCGCCGCATAACATGTGATAGATAAAATCTCTTCGCGCAGGTATTGACAAACAGGCCGTTTGATGTTACCATCTATAACGCTTGCTCGGAGGGCACATCATTCAGAAAATGCAGGAAATGATAGGCCGGATAAGGCACAGACTGAAATGTCTGTCTCTTATCCGGCCTTTTTTGACAGGAGGCGCGATATGGATTTTTTGACAGGAAACATCCGGCAGATCTATTTTAAGTATCTTTCCGCTGCCTTTGGCAGCGCGCTCATCACCTCGATCTACTCAATTGTGGATATGGCGATGGTAGGCCAGTATCACGGCCCGGAGGGTTCGGCGGCCCTGGCCGTGGTTGCTCCGATATGGAATATTATCTACAGCCTTGGCCTTCTCATGGGAATCGGGGGCTCCGTTCTCTTCAGCTCCATCCGGGGGCGTGAGGGAAATAAGGCGCGGCATTCCAACGAATATTTTACGGCTTCCGTGATCGGCTCCCTTGTTCTCGCTCTTCTGGTGTGGGCTGTGATTATTTTCGGTGATGAAGTCCTGCTCACGTTTTTCGGGGCCAGCGGAGATACCATGCGCCTTGCCAGGGCATATGTACAGCCCATCAAACCGGCGGTTCCCTTTTTTCTTTTCAACCAGATGCTGGCCGCTTATCTGCGAAGTGATAAAAATCCGTCCCTGGCCACGGCGGCCGTGCTCTCAGGCGGTATTTTCAATGTGTTTGGAGATTATTTCTTTGTTTTTGCCTGCGACATGGGAGCTTACGGTGCGGGCCTGGCGACAGCCATCGGTTCCGGCATCTCCTTCCTCGTGATGCTGACTCATTTTCTCTCAAAGAAAAATACCCTGCGGCTGGTGAGACCCTCCCATCTTTTAGGGAAAATAGGGAAAATATCTGTGGCAGGCTTTTCCACCTTTTTTATCGACGTGGCCATGGGTATTTTGACCATTTTCTTTAACCGGCAGATCATGATTTACCTGGATTCCAATGCTCTGGCGGTATACGGCGTGATTGTCAACATCAGCACCTTTGCCCAGTGCTGCGCTTACAGTGTAGGACAGGCTTCCCAGCCCATTATCTCCACAAATTTCGGTGCCGGCAGATGGACGCGAATCCGGCAGACTCTGCGGTATGCCCTGGGGACCACTGCATTTTTCAGCCTCTTCTGGACAGCTGCCAGCCTTGGGCTTCCCAACCTGTTTATCCGGATTTTTATGAATCCTACCCCGGAGGTTCTGGAGATTGCCCCTTTTATTATTCGCTGTTATGGGCTGTCCTTTCTTTTGATGCCCTTAAATGTATTCTCCACCTACTATTTCCAGGCGGTGATGCGGCCCCAGAATGCTTTTATCGTGTCTGTTGCCCGGGGTTTTGTGGTGAGCGGAATTCTCATTTTCCTGCTTCCCGCCGTCTTCGCCCCCAACGCCATCTGGCTGTCCATGCCTGCAGCGGAGTTTCTCACTGCTCTCTACGTGCTGCGCACCATGAGGGCGGTGACCCAAAAAGAGACAAAATAGCCGACAAAAGCCGAGGAAACAAAAAGCGCGGACACCTCTGTCCGCGTTTTTGTCCCCGGCCTGGCCGGTACATTTCGATTTTATCAAAGCTACTGGCCGGACTCGAACCGG
>CALWBS010000174.1 GCA_944376135.1 uncultured Enterocloster sp. | reverse complement strand
GGAGGAAATTCACCTGTGCATGGCCCCGGAGGCCGAGGACATTGTGGTGCAGATGATCCGGCGCTGCGGCGACCAGTACCAGATACGCCGCCATAAGAGGAATACCCGCTTGACCATGGAGAACAGGCCCTATGCCTTAAAGCGCGACCTGCGCAAGGGAGATGCGCTGATTGTATTTTCCAAAAAGTCGGTGCTTGCCCTGGCAGCGCATCTGGAGGGCCAGGGGATTCACTGCAGCGTGATTTACGGAAGCCTTCCTCCGGCTACCCGACGGGAGCAGGTGCGCCGCTTCCTGGAAAAAGAGACCGAGGTGGTGGTGAGCACGGACGCCATCGGCATGGGCTTAAATCTTCCCATACGCAGGATTGTGTTTGTGGAGACCCGGAAATTTGACGGGGTCAACAAGCGGAGCCTGCTGCCGGAGGAGATCAAGCAGATTGCGGGCCGGGCCGGGAGATTCGGCATCTATGATGAAGGCTTCGTGGCGGCCGTGGACGACTTGGAGGTGATCGAGGACGGCCTGAACCGCCGCCCGATTCCCATTATGAAAGCGTATGTGGGCTTCCCGGAGCAGCTTTTAAATCTGCCGGCGGAAATTGACACCTTAATCAAGATCTGGGCAGGCATGGATACGCCCTCCATCTATGAAAAGATGGAGGTGGACGAGCTTTTATCCCTGTATATGAGCTTTGAGCATGTGCACGGGGGACACATGGAGGAATTTACCAAGCAGGAGATTTATAAGCTGATCACCTGCTCGGTGGATATCGACAATAAATTGGTGATGGATTTGTGGAAGGATTACTGCAGGGATTATAAAGATGTGGATGAGCTGGAATTTCCCTACAGCCCCGGCACGGATTTGTATGACCTGGAGAGCTATTACAAGATGCTTGATCTGTATTTCCAGTTTTCCCGAAAGGTGGGACTTCCCATTCAGACGGAGAACCTGGAGGGGGAGAGGCGGCAGACCGAGGAGGAGATCAGCCGCATTTTAAAAACAGAGTGTGCCAGCTATACCCGCAAATGCTCTGCCTGCGGGAGAGAGCTGTCATGGGATTATCCCTTCTCCATCTGTGAGCGCTGCTTTGAGAGAGGCAGGACGAGCAGGCCGAGGGGCAGGAGAAGAAGACACAATGAAAAAGCATAGACAAAGGAGGAAAATTGAAAATGGAAAATCGTCGTATTATCCAGGTGGAGGAGAAGGTGCCCTTAAAGCTGCTCATTCCTTTGAGCATCCAGCACATGTTCGCCATGTTCGGGGCGTCCGTGCTGGTTCCCTTCCTGTTCGGCATCAGTCCGGCGATCGTGCTGTTTATGAATGGGGTAGGCACTCTTCTCTTTATCGCAGTCACCAAGGGAAAGGCACCGGCTTATCTGGGTTCCAGCTTTGCCTTCCTGGCGCCTGCGGGAATTGTGATCAGCAAGCTCGGCTATGAATATGCTCTGGGCGGCTTTGTGGCCGTGGGCTTCTGCGGCTGTATCCTGGCTTTTATCGTGTACAAATTCGGCACGGAATGGATTGATGTGGTTCTGCCGCCTGCGGCCATGGGACCTGTGGTAGCGTTAATCGGTCTGGAGTTATCCGCAAATGCGGCCAGCAACGCGGGGCTTTTGGATGAAGCCATTGATCCCAAAAAAGTGATCGTGTTTTTGGTCACTCTGGGAACAGCAGTGTTCGGATCCATCCTCTTCCGGAAATTCCTGGCGGTTATTCCCATTCTTATCGCGGTGCTGGCCGGATATGCGGCGGCAATCATCTGCGGAATTGTGGACTTTACGGAGGTGGCGGCGGCGCCTATTTTCGCCGTTCCCAACTATACATTCCCCAAGTTTAATCTGGAGGCCATTCTGATTATCCTTCCTGTGATTCTGGTGATTACGTCAGAGCACATCGGCCATCAGGTAGTTACCAGCAAAATTATCGGAAGGGACCTCTTAAAGGATCCCGGGCTTCACCGCTCCCTGTTCGGAGATAATTTCTCCACCATGATTTCCGGCCTTATCGGCTCGGTCCCCACTACCACGTACGGCGAGAACATCGGCGTTATGGCGGTTACAAAGGTCTACAGCGTCCGCGTAATCGCAGGCGCAGCCATTTTGTCCATCATCTGCTCCTTTGTGGGCAAGCTTTCCACTTTGATCAGCACCATTCCCGGGCCGGTGATCGGCGGAATTTCTTTCCTGCTCTACGGCATGATCGGAACCTCGGGCCTGCGGATCCTGGTGGATTCCAAGGTGGACTATTCCAAGAACCGCAACCAGGCGCTGACAAGCGTGATTTTCGTCACTGGTCTCTCAGGGGCGGCCTTAAAGATTGGGAACATCGAGCTCACCGGCATGGTGCTGGCCTGTGTGGTGGGCATGGCACTGAGCCTGGTGTTCTATGCTCTTGACCGGCTGCATCTGACAAACGATCAGGAAGCCTGACCGGTCGGTCACGGCCGGCTCATTTTTGCCGCTGCCTCTTTATCTTTTTTATGTACCCGGACGATGGAGACCAGCATGGGAATGGCAATCGCAAAGATTGCGATATTTCCCAGCTTGGTATACCACTGCTGGCAGATTGCGATGAGCCCCACTTGAGATAAAAGAAGACACAGGAGCAGAAACGCGACCGCGATTGCACATAATTTCACCCGATGGGGAACCGAACCGGCTTTCCAAAGGCGCACGAAGCGGTTGGAGGTATTGAAAATAAAGGTGGGGCCGGTAGATACGACGGAGAACATAACCACAACCCAGTATACGGCGGTCAGGGCGCCCGGCAGATAGTTCTGACAGATATAGAGAATGGGCGCTTCCACAAAGGCCTCAGGCATAAACGGCAGCACGATCAGGCCGGTCATAAGGAAGAGGGAGGCAACTAAAACGCCGATCATAATTCCCGCGCAGACCGCATCTTTTTTGGTGCGTATTTTCTCCGAATAGTTGCTTAAAGTTCCGCCCCAGCTGGCGGAGATAAAACAATAGGAGAGAAACATGCCCAGATGGCCAAAGACCGTGCTTCCCGTCCAGTTTCGCCCGCCCTCAAAGTCAAACAGACGCGCACCCAGCTCGGCGCCGCGAATCTGAATGACCGCCGCCAGGACTGCGATGAGACAGACCGTCAGAGAGATGGTCATAACCGTGTTGAACTTGCGCAGGAACGCGGCGCCGTACATGGAGAGCAGTGTAAAAAGAACAACCGTTGCGATGCTTCCGATTCCGATCGGAATGCCGAATAGGGAGTAGAAGAGGTTGGCGGTCAGCGAGATGGTGGCCGCAACCGTCACCACCCCCATAAGGGTTGTATAAATATCAAAGAACACGCTGACAATCAGCCGGAGGACCGGATTGGCCTCCGGCTTATCTGCGCCCCACAGCGCCAGATAATAGGAATTATAATTGTCCGACTTATAGACGCGGATAAAATCCAGCGCCACCGCGCAGAAGAAAGCCATGAATACAATAAAAATTGCAAGCCAAAGCCACATCCAGCCGCCGCCCACCGGAACCATGTAGGTTGTGGCGTATACGCCGGAGGCCATATTGGCGCCGCAGTAAGTGCCGAACATCAGCGCCCCGATTCCGAACCAGATTTTAAACCGCTCTGAAAAACGAATTTTTGTCTCATCCATGGCCGTTCCCCCTGCTATTTCCCGCACCCGAATGCATCCGGGCATACGCGGCGGCCGCGTCGCGCGCCCAGTTAAAGCGGTCCTCGTCAATGTCATTGGGAACCGTACAGTCCGCTCCAATGACAACGCCGATTTGTCCTGCATTGTCCAGAATATCCCAGACCGCTTTTTTTACCTCTTCCCGGCTGCCTTTGTAGATGACGCCGTCCTGGGTAAAGCCGCCGATTACCGGGGCATCGTGAAACAGTTTTTTGGCATCCGCCATGGTGGTTCCTTCGGCGTTGACTGCCACACTGTAGGCGGCCGCGCCGTATTCAGTGTAGAGGGAAAGATCATTGCCGTGTCCGTGATAGCCGCAGATATGGACAATGTTCACGTCCCGGATTTTTTTTGCTTCATCCAGGACATACTTTTCGCTGGGGGCTACGTATTTTTGATGGAATTCTTTTGGGAAAAATCCGGCCTGATTGGCCACACTAAAGTAAATGCCGTCCGCGCCGCACTCGGTCAGAAGAATCTTATTTAAGGCCGCGATTCCCTCGCTCATACGCAGCAGGCAGTCCGCAACGGCCTGGGGGTCCTCCGCCATCAGCCGCTTCATCAAAGGCTCTTGCGCGCCCGCTACGGGAAGTCCGACAGTCATAGCATTGCGCAGCACCCAGGCGGCGGAGAATGCCGTCACATACACGGGAGCATCACAGCCTCTGTAGATTTCCATTACCCGATTTGTTAGTTCGATCTGTTTGGCAGCGTACGCGCTGTCCGGGGACATGGGCTGAATTTTAGAAAGATCCGGCGCGTGTTCTACGAAAGATACGTCCAGCGGCATCATCATCAGCGTATCGTTCATGATTTTGATGATATCCGGTTCAAAGATTTCCAGAGCCGCCCGGTGTCCCTCAATATTGCGCTTGAAAGCATCCGGCCGTTCAAGGCCCATGTTCCAGTCGCATGCCTCAGTAAAGTGGTGGAAAAATGCTACGGGCACCCGGTCCACCGGTTCATTTGCCAGCACATGCAGCATTCGTTCGCGTTTTGTCATGACGCTTTGCCCTCCTTTTTCTCTGCTTTTTCAGCATATGCAGGAGAAAGGCAAATAAGACTACAGCCTGACAGAAACCGGCTGATCCGCCGTCATGCCATCAGGCGTCACCAGACAGTCATATGCCAGAATATGCACGCCGGCTCGGCAGGCATCCCTCAGGGCTTCACCGAAAGCGGGGTGTGTCCGATCATTGGGGGAAAAACAGCGGATCCCCTTCATCTGAATGAGAAAAAGGACATAGGGCTCAAAGCCTTCTTCCTTTGCGCGAATCAGCCCTCTTAGGTGCTTCACCCCCCGCTCGGTGGGGGCATCGGGAAATAGGGCAGTGCGGTTTTCCTCTAAGGTTACGCCTTTTACCTCCATAAAAGCGGGTCTGTCCGGGCGTCTGCCTTCCGGGTCTTTCAAAATAAAAGCCAGATCAAAGCGGGAATCCCCATGAATCACCTCTCTTCGGATGTCTGCGGGGCGAAAGGCCGCGCCGTCCCCTGCTTCCAGCAGAGGGATATGATGAATCCACTCCCATGCCGCCAGATTGGGGGCCTGGGAATCCATATTAATTAAAAGGTCATCCTTGTAGACAGCAACCAGATCATAGCTGGTTTTTCGGCCTGCCATAGCGGCTTTGGGATGGTATTCTAAGAGCACAAAAACACCGGGGAGCAGCAGTTCCCTGCACCTCCCGGTATTCTTTACATGGCAGACCGTATCCTGTCCGTCAATTTCCACATGGGCGATAAATCGGTTGGGACGGCTGATAAACCGTCCTTTTTTTATATGTTCGTATTTCATATCCTGTATCTTACCGGGCCCCGGGAGATTTTGCAAGCTTTTTTGTTGCAGGTATTTTTAAAATATGCTACACTTGCCCCAAGAAATAAAAACAAAGGCCGAAGCCGCATATCTGCGGAAAAGCCCACATGGAAAGGAAGGAATCCAATGGAAATATCCTATGAAAGCACACGGGGAGGACAAAAGGGTGTGACCGCCTCCCAGGCGATTCTCCAGGGACTGGCCCAGGACGGGGGGCTTTTTATGCCCACAGAATTTCCGCGCCTGGATAAGCCCCTTAAGGAGCTGGCGCCGCTGTCCTACCAGGAGACTGCCTACGAGGTTATGAAGCTGTTTCTCACGGATTATACGGAGGAAGAGCTGAAAAGCTGCATTGCGAAAGCATATGACAGCAAATTTGATACGGAGGAAATTGCGCCCTTAGCCAAGGCGGACGGGGCATATTTTCTGGAGCTGTATCATGGAAATACCATTGCCTTTAAGGATATGGCCTTATCGATTCTGCCCCATCTGATGACTGTGGCGGCTAAGAAGAACCATGTGGACAAGGAGATTGTGATTCTCACCGCTACCTCAGGGGACACGGGAAAAGCGGCCATGGCGGGGTTTGCCGATGTGCCCGGCACGCGGATTATCGTGTTCTATCCCAAGGACGGGGTCAGCCGCATCCAGGAGCTTCAGATGCGTACCCAGAAGGGGGACAACACCTGTGTGGCGGCGATTGAGGGCAACTTTGATGATGCCCAGACCGGCGTAAAGAAGATTTTCGGGGATAAGGAGCTGGAAAAGGAGCTGGCCCGGGCAGGGTTCCAGCTCTCCTCCGCCAACTCCATCAACATTGGCCGTCTCGTGCCCCAGATAGTCTATTATGTGTACGCCTACTGCAAGCTGCTTGCGGGCGGGGAGATCAAAGACGGAGAGGCGATCAATGTGGTGGTTCCCACCGGCAATTTCGGAAACATCCTGGCGGCTTATTTTGCCAAGCGGATTGACCTTCCCGTGAAGACGCTGGTTTGCGCTTCCAACGAAAATAAAGTGCTCTATGACTTTTTTTCCACAGGAACGTACGACCGGCGCAGAGAGTTTATTCTCACCAACTCTCCGTCCATGGATATTCTTATCTCCAGCAATCTGGAACGCCTAATTTATCTGAGCACCGGCTGCGATGCTCAGGCGGATAAGGAGCTGATGCGGGAGCTTGCGGAGCAGGGAAGCTACCGGGCTACCGATTCTATGCGCGCCTTTATGTCTGATTTTTGGGGCGGATTTGCCAGTCAGGAGGAGAGCGGCGCGGCGATCCGGAAGCTTTTTGAGGACTGCGGATACCTCATCGATACGCATACGGGAGTAGCAGCCGCAGTTTACGGGAAGTATAAGAAAGAGACCGGCGACAGGACCGCGGCGGTGATTGCTTCCACGGCCAGTCCCTATAAATTTGCGCCCAGCGTGATGGCGGCGGTGAAGGGAGAGGCGGCTGTCCAGGATAAGGATGCATTCGCCGTTGTGGACGCATTGAGCGAGATGTCCGGCGTGCCCGTGCCCCAGGCGGTCAATGAAATCCGTACGGCGCCTATCCGGCACAGCCGGGAGTGTGCACCGGAGGAGATGGAAAATCTTGTAAAGAACGTTCTGGGGGTGTAAAAACCGCTTCCTTTTTCGCAGGTTCTGCGGTATAATGAAAGTTAAGAATGTAACAAGCTGCTGTCCCGCACAGCTGCTAAAAAGCAAACTTGAAGGAGGGTATCACATGTTAGTATCAGCAAAGGAAATGCTTGAAAAGGCAAGAGAAGGCAAGTATGCGGTAGGCCAGTTCAACATCAACAATCTGGAGTGGACCAAGTCCATCCTTCTCACCGCTGAAGAGTTGAAATCCCCTGTAATCCTTGGCGTATCCGAGGGCGCAGGAAAGTATATGACCGGTTTTAAGACCGTAGCCGCTATGGTGGAGGCCATGATTGACGAGCTGAAGATCACGGTTCCCGTGGCTCTGCATCTGGATCACGGCACCTACGAGGGCTGCTATAAATGCATCAAGGCGGGGTTCTCCTCCATCATGTTTGATGGCTCTCACTATCCTATTGAGGAAAATGTGGAGAAGACCAAAGAGCTGGTGAAGATCGCTCACGCTATGGGGCTTTCTCTGGAGGCAGAGGTGGGGTCCATCGGCGGCGAGGAGGACGGCGTTGTGGGCCTGGGCGAGTGCGCGGACCCCGCGGAGTGCAAGGCTATCGCGGACCTGGGCATTGATTTTTTGGCGGCCGGCATCGGCAATATTCATGGCAAGTATCCGGAGAACTGGCCGGGCCTGCGCTTTGACGTTCTGGAGAAGATCAAAGAGGCTGTGGGCGATATGCCTCTGGTACTTCACGGCGGTACGGGCATTCCGGCAGATATGATCAAGCAGGCCATCAGCCTGGGTGTTGCCAAGATCAATGTAAACACTGAGTGCCAGCTTTCCTTTGCGGAGGCCACCAGAAAGTACATCGAGGCGGGCAAGGATCAGCAGGGCAAGGGATATGACCCCAGAAAGCTTTTGGCTCCCGGCGCAGAGGCGATTAAGGCCACGGTGAAGGAGAAAATGGAGCTTTTCGGCTCTGTGGGCAAGGCGGAATAAGAAAAAGTAAAAAAGTGCTTGCTTTTTTTGTAAAAATGCGTTATTTTATTTAAAAGAACAAAGGTGTTCTCTTCTAAGGGAGGGAACGCCTTTTTCTGTATATGAACCGGAATATTCCGGTATGCCCGGTTCTGTACACTCCCTTAGGGTTTGGATTTTGGGAAAATAAAAAGAGAGGATGGAAGATCTATGAGCGAAGTATTCAACCTGGCGGAAGAGTTCGGCAAGAACGTGTTCAATGACGCGGTGATGCGCGACCGTCTTCCCAAAAGCGTGTACAAGAAACTGAAGAAAACCATCGAGGACGGCGCGGAGCTGGATCCCAGCATCGCGGACGTAGTGGCTCACGCCATGAAGGATTGGGCGATTGAGCATGGGGCCACCCACTATACCCACTGGTTCCAGCCTTTGACCGGTGTCACCGCAGAGAAGCACGACTCCTTTATCTCTGCTCCCAGCGACGGCAAGGTAATTATGGAATTTTCCGGAAAGGAGCTCATCAAGGGTGAGCCCGACGCCTCATCATTCCCCTCAGGCGGCCTGCGCGCTACCTTCGAGGCCAGAGGCTATACGGTTTGGGACTGCACCTCCCCTGCATTCCTGCGGGAGGACGCCATCGGCGTGACGCTCTGCATTCCCACCTCCTTCTGCTCCTACACGGGTGAGTCTCTGGATAAAAAGACGCCCCTTCTGCGCTCCATGCAGGCGGTAAATGAGCAGGCCCTTCGAATTCTTCGGCTTTTTGGAAATACCACGGCCAAGCGGGTTGCCCCTTCCGTGGGACCTGAGCAGGAATATTTCCTGGTGGACCGCCAGAAATACTTACAGCGCAAGGATCTGATCTATACAGGAAGAACGCTCTTCGGCGCTATGCCGCCCAAAGGCCAGGAGATGGAGGATCACTACTTCGGAGCGATCCGGGAGAGAATCGGCTCCTATATGAATGATGTGAACAAGGAGCTCTGGAAGCTGGGCGTTCCGGCTAAAACCCAGCACAATGAGGTGGCTCCGGCCCAGCACGAGCTGGCTCCCATCTATGAGGGCGTGAACCAGGCGGTGGATCACAACCAGATCGTGATGGAGACCTTAAAGAAGGTTGCGGGGCGCCACGGTATGGCCTGCCTGCTCCATGAGAAGCCCTTTGCAGGCGTCAATGGTTCCGGCAAACACAACAACTGGTCTTTGACTGCAGATGACGGAACAAACCTGATGAACCCAGGAGATACGCCCCATGAGAACATCCAGTTCCTTCTGGTTTTAGCCTGCATCATCAAGGCGGTGGATGTGCACGCGGATCTGCTGCGCGAGTCTGCGGCGGATGTGGGAAATGACCACCGGCTGGGAGCCAATGAAGCACCGCCTGCCATTATCTCCATCTTCCTCGGCGAGCAGCTTGAGGACGTGATCGACCAGCTCTGCGATACGGGCGAGGCCACTCACTCCAAGACAGGCGGCACCTTGAAGACAGGCGTGGATATTCTGCCGGATCTGGATAAGGACGCGACGGACAGGAACCGGACCTCACCCTTTGCCTTTACCGGAAACAAATTTGAGTTCCGTATGGTGGGCTCTTCGGACTCCATCGCCTCTCCCAACACCGTGCTCAACACGATCGTGGCCGAGGCGTTCAAGGAGGCGGCTGACCTGCTGGAAAAGGCCGATGACTTTGACATGGCGGTTCATAACCTGATTAAGGAGATGCTCACCGCTCACAAGCGGGTGGTATTCAACGGCAACGGCTACTCAGACGAGTGGGTGGAAGAGGCAGAGAGAAGAGGACTGCCCAACATCCGTTCTATGGTGGAGGCGATCCCGGCCCTCACCACGGAGAAGGCTGTCAAGCTCTTTGAGGAGTTCGGCGTATTTACCCGGGCGGAGCTTGAGTCCCGGGCCGAGGTAGAGTACGAGAACTATGCCAAGGCCATCAATATTGAGGCGAGAACCATGATTGACATGGCGGGCAAGCAGATTATCCCGGCAGTCATCAAGTACACTACTCAGCTTGCGGCTTCCATCTCTGCGGTAAAGGGAGCCTGCCCGGACGCGGATATCAGTACCCAGACAGAGCTTCTCCTTGAGACCTCGGACCTTCTGGCAGAGACAAAGACTGCTCTGTCAAAGCTGGAGGATGAGACGGCGAAGGCCGGA
>CALWBS010000173.1 GCA_944376135.1 uncultured Enterocloster sp. | reverse complement strand
AATGAGGGATTGCTGCTTTTTCTGTTTTATTAAGTAGAAATAAGTGTTACACTAAATAAAGAAAACAGCAGGCTGCCTGAAAAAGAAAGGATTTTTGAACATGACAAAAAAGCGGACTTTAGTCGGTGTTTTTAAGAGTGTAGGACTAAATTCCACTTGTTGAGGATGGTATTTACTTTCTTTGACAGCCGCCTGTTGTTTTTTATTAGGTAGTTTTCCTTACTTGTTTCTCTGCTTGAGCAAGTATGGTTTTAAAATGATCTGATCCTTTTCGATCGGATGGATGCCGAAAGCCAGCAGTTTTTCGTACAGATCCTGACACATAAATTCCGTCAGTTCCAACGGACTTTTATTGCCAAGCAGTTCGCAAGGGGAGGAGTTCACATGGCTGAGGACCAGATTCAGCTCGGATTGTCCGGCCAGCCCGAGTTTCCTTAGATCCGTTCCTTTTGGAAGGATGTAGCGGAGTTCTATATGTTTATTCTCCAGCGTGCCTTTTTGCCCTGACTGCATAGGATCGCAGTAAAACACCCTTGTCCGCCTTGTGCCGTCAGAGGAGGTCTCCATCGCTTCGGCGGCAGAAAACTCTGCCCCCCGGTCAGTCAGTAAGACATGGACATATTTGTGAAATAATTTCGCACCAAGGATGGATTCAAGGATGTCAACCCCTTCTTTCATGGAAGCAGCGGTTTTCTCATCGTGGTATAAAGCAAGGATGATGCCGGCTCTCACAAATTTAAATGTCTGGAGGAAAGGACCGTTGGTCTCATCGTTATAGACCGTATCCATTTGGGTAACAAAGACCTCAGGATGCTCGGAGAGGTAGGAGTTATAATCTTTGTAGGTTCTGCCTTGTAGATACTTCCTGTCGGTGCGTTTCTTATAAGTTTTTGCCTTTTTCTTCGGCAGTTTGCGTGATACCTGGCGCCGCAGATCCAGGACAGTGATGCCGGCAATCTCGTGGAAAATACCGTTTTCGATATAGTTGTAAAGCGTTTTTTCCGAAATGCCGAGTTCCGGATGGTTTGTAACGATCTGATAGGGGGACTGGCCCTGTTTGAGGAGCGGAGCGATAACAGAAGCCATCTGTTTTGCCTCCTGTACGGTAAGATTAACCCCTTCCCTGGAGTCGACCAGAGTGGTGCGGTAATCCCTATATGCCTCTTCCGGAGAGTACTGGTATTTATCAAAACGGCAATGGGACCAGTTGGAACAGCCATTGCAGGCCCCAGGGGAACGGTCGCGTCTGGAGCAATGGAAAGGACTGTACTCGGGACAGTCAGGAGTACACTGGCGTCCATAAACACATTTTTTATAGTGATTGCATTCCAGAGGCATCTTACACTTATGGGAAAGAGTTCTGTGAAGCTTGATCTCCTTGCCAACGGTGGACTTATCCTTGCCGATGGTCTGTGCGATAGCAGTTTTAGTGGAGCCGTTCGTAATACCGGCGAGAATGATACGCCGTTCCTGCAAAGTTAAATGAGAAAAAGAGTTTTGAGTTTTCATAACAGGCACCAACCTTTCCGGCGACTGCCTAACATGAAAAGTGTAAGACTAAATGCTACATTTGGGGAAGTGGAAATGAGTGAAAGACTAAAATCTACTTTTGCCTATTCAAAGTGGAAATAAACTTTTCACTTCAGGGAAACATATTTAGATATATATTTTTTCAAAAAACAGTTGACAATTCAACTTCCATTCGCTATAATAATTTTTGCGTTGTTGAGGAAGCACCTTTCAGCGCGAGGATGCGTCAGTAGCTCAGCTGGATAGAGCATACGGCTACGGACCGTAGTGTCGGGAGTTCGAATCTTCTCTGGCGCGCGAAGAAAACCCTGTAAGCATGAGGCTTGCGGGGTTTTTTATTTGTATTTTGTGCGGCAGGTATTCAAAATTGCCCTGCCGCACGAATTCTCCCCTCGAATTTTCCCCGCCGATCAGCAGCAAGACAGGTTCCTGCTTTCAAAAAGGGACGGCCTCAGAAGATGCCGCCTCCCATTATCTCATGGTGTTTTCCTATGAAGAACACCAGAATGCTATGCTTCGTTTTCCTGCATGCGCTTTTCCTGATCTGTTCTGACGCCCTTTCTCTCATTATAAGCCTCAAATTCTTCCTCTATCCCCTCCAGAATCTGGGCATAGCGGCGAAACTCCCGCTCCAGCTCCTCCCGGTTGGCGGGATTCTTCTTATAGCATACCCGATGCTCCATACTTGCCCAGAAATCCATGGCCATGGTCCGCAGCTGGACCTCCACCGGGAAATATTCCATGGCATCCAGACAGTACACAGGAACTCCGAGCACAACATGATAGCTGCGGTAACCGTTGGCCTTGGGATCTGAGATATAATCCCGTTCCTTTATAACTACCAAATCCTGCTGCCGTTTCAGCATACCCGCCATATTGTAGATATCCTCCACAAAATAACAGATCACCCGTATCCCCGCAATATCCTGCAGATTACTCTTTGCATTGACAATGCTGTCATTTAAGCCCAGGCGCTTCAGCTTTTCCTCAATGCTCCTCTTTTCCTTGACCCTGCTCTGAGTATTGTGAATGGGCCCCAAGGCCCTTTTATCCCCATACAGGCTGTGATTTAAGATCTCCAGCCTAGTATACAGCATGCGTCTGGCATCCTCATATGGTTTAATTAATTCGTAGTACTGTTCGTTGGTCATCCGAATCCGCCGCCCGCTTTCCTTTTGCTGGTTTTTAGCATACCGGAAATTTGTGAGCATTCTGTGTCTCTTTTCTTCACAGTTTATTAAACTTGATAAATTTTCCGGGACTTTGCCGGCCGGCAGAATGTGTTCTGCGAGGTTTCTCCCGTTTTGCGGGAATAAAAAGGCCTGCAAACCCTCAAGTTTGCAGGCCTTTTCCCATTTAACAAAGCTGGGCCGGCGGGATTCGAACCCTCGAGTGCAGGAGTCAAAGTCCTGTGCCTTACCGCTTGGCGACGGCCCACTGCTATACCATATAGATATAACCTATTAAACGTTCATTTATTCTACCACAGGAGCGCCGGTCCCGTCAACAAATTTTTACCGTCCGGCGACCCTTTACTCTCCCTTCCGCCCGTTGTATAATAAAAAAACAACAGTAAAAAGAGGAGGAACTATCTATTATGAAGGTACTCATCATCGGAAACCAGGACCGGTATGAAAAATTCCGTCCGGATCTGCCCGTCTATGACCAATCAGAAAAAATCTTCTGCCCGCGGGGCGCCTCCGACCAGACGCTTTTGGAAGCCGCCGCAGATGCCGATGTCATTTTAGCGGACGCCATCAGCCCGGTATCCGCTTATGTGATTGAACATATGCCAAATTTAAAAATGATCCACTCCGAGGGCGTGGCCTTTGACAAGCTCGACACTGACGCGGCTGCCCAAAAAGGTATCTTCGTGTGCAACAACAAAGGGCAAAACGCGGACGCGGTGGCCGAACAAGCGATTCTTCTCATGTTGGGCCTGCTGCGCTCAGTTGTCACCGGACATCAGGCCGTGTGCGAGGGCCGTCAGATTCAGGTCAAGGAGGCCCTTATGGTCCAGGGCATCACAGACCTGGAAGACTGCCGAATCGGCCTCATTGGGCTGGGCGATATCGGAAAAGCCACCGCAAAGCGGCTGTCCGCCTTTGGCTGTCAATGCTGCTACTATTCCCGGCATCAGAAAAGTGCTCAGGAAGAAGCGGAGTGCAGCGTATCCTACCTGCCGCTTGACGAACTTCTCTCCTGCTGCGATATCGTAAGTCTCCACATGGCGGTAAATGAGGAGACCGTAAACTTTATAAATCGCGACCGAATTGCCAAGATGAAGGACGGAGCCCTGCTTATCAACACGGGCCGCGGGGAACTGGTGGACAACGAGGCCCTGTGCCAGGCCATTGAAAGCGGCAAGCTGGGCGGCGCCGGGCTTGACACCATTTTTCCGGAACCCGTTCAGGCGGACAATCCCCTGGTTCTCCTGGCGGGAAAACTTCCCGGACGCATTCTCCTGGCCCCTCACATAGGCGGAATCACTACCGGCAGCTTTAAGCGCATGCACCGGCACATGTGGGAAAATGTCACCCGCCTGTCCCAAAAAGAGAAGCCGGACTGTATTGTAAACGGTCTGCAGCATTAAACAAACGCCCTGGAACTTCCGTTCCAGGGCGTTTTGCAAAGGGTGAGTAGTGGGATTCGAACCCACGGCCTCCAGAGCCACAATCTGGCGCGATAACCAACTTCGCCATACCCACCATATGAAGTTATTAAGAGCTTTCGCTCAAATGAGCCTGAAGGGATTCGAACCCCCGACCCACGGCTTAGAAGGCCGTTGCTCTATCCAGCTGAGCTACAGACTCATGCACCTGACAGCCCGCTCTTCTGCCGCAGTTATACCGTCGTTTGCTGTCAACGTGCTCTAGTTTACCATAGGTTTGCAAATAATGCAAGTACTTTTTTCATTTTCTAATCACACTTTCTCACCCCACAGCTGTATATCACATCAGCCGTCCAGCCGCTCCTCCCACTGCCAGCCAAGGCGCCCATACCGGCGGGTGATGGCACGGATCTCCTTCTGCAGATCCTCGGTGAGCTCTCCGCTCTTTAGGCGCCACTTCCAGTTAATCCCCACAGTGGATGGCTTGTTCATCCGGCAGGTGTTGTCATATCCCATGTAGTCCTGGATAGGAATGACGCACAGGTTTGCGCGGCTTGCCATAATCAGACTGATAAATGAGGTGTGCAGGTACTGCCTGGGCGTGTATTTGTCGCACAGATAGTCCCGGGCCAAACGGCGCTCATCCTCCCGGATGCTCTCAAACCAGCCCCGGATGGTTTCATTGTCATGGGTACCGGTGTAGGCCACACAATTTTCCGTATAGTTGTGTGGGAGATAATCATTCGCACAGCCGGAATCTCTCGAGTCAAAGGCAAACTCCAACACTTTCATTCCAGGAAAGCCCGTGTCATGCACAAGCCGCCGCACGGAATCCGTCACATATCCCAGATCCTCAGCAATGACTTCCCTCTCCCCCAGCACCTCCCGCATCCGGTGAAAGAGGTCCATTCCCGGCCCCTTCTCCCAGTGGCCGCCGATGGCGGATTTTGCTCCGTATGGAATAGAATAATATTCGTCAAATCCCCGGAAATGATCGAT
>CALWBS010000172.1 GCA_944376135.1 uncultured Enterocloster sp. | reverse complement strand
CTGCAGCTGCGGCCGCCAGTGCACAAAAGATCCCACAATGCCTGCGAGGACTTTGGCGGGATATATGCGGGAGAAGGGGGAGCAGGTAAAAGAGCTCCATATTCTGAACAGGAAGAAGGGAATCACCCGGCAGGAGTTTATCAGCCTGCTCTACGTTTTTGAGACAGCCGCCCTTCTGGGTTCCTCTGTTGTGATTCCGCTGCCGGATCTCTCCTATGTGAAGTATATGGATGCGGATTTGGAGTACCTTCCTTCAGAGCGGAAGAAAGAAATTATGGGGGAATTTGTCCGAACTACAGACCAGGTGGCGGACTTGTTTTTAGAAGTGATTGAAATTTTAAAGAATCATTACCGGGATGTTCCGGTGACTGTTCTTCACAGGCGGGACGAGGCCGTCTGCCGCCTCTTTTATGAAAAGAGGGAGCCGTTTATCAGCAATTCCGCTTATATGCGAAAATTGACGAAAAATGACGGACGCAAGGAGTCGGTGGTGGATTACATCACGATGCTGGCCCTTCCCTACTATGTATATGGAACAAAGCAGGTGATTCAGCTGGACAGCTTGGATGAGACGGATTCCGGGAGAAAATGCCAGAAAATCCATGGGGACAGCATTTGTCTGCACTCCATTTTATATCCGGAGTTTATCAGCAGAGATGGGATGAACACTCTGTACAATACGTCCATAGAATATAAGGATTATATGGAGAGAGGAGACTTTGAGCGATGGCTGGAAGATGGGAAAGCTTTATAAAGAGAATCACGGCAAAACGAATTCGGCCGATTGATATTCTTATCGTTCTGGTTCTTGTGCTGACCGGGCTGTTTGTTTCCCGAAACGCCTATCAATATGATCGGGCGATCCATTTTTCCGTCCCGGTAGAGTCACCGTGGCTGGTGCGGATGGACCGCCAGGGGAAGCAGTATATTGTGGACAAGGAGAAGGCGCGTATTCTGGTTGTAAAGGACGGGCAGCTGGAGCGGATCATAAGCGGAGGCGCGCCCCAAGAGGATACTTTCTACCCGGCGGAAAACATTGCTGTCGCCGATAATGGGGATATTTATGTTTTGGAGACGGGCTGGAGCCTGACCGGTTTTTCTCTGGACTATGAGAGTATTCTCCGCTATAGTCCCCAGGGAAAGTCCCTGGGAATCTGTTATGAGGTGGATTATACGGATCTCTATACAGATAAGCACCGTATTTTCGGAATAACCGCAGCGGGGGAAAATCTATATTTTGTGACAGCGGATGATAAGGGATTTTCTTTAAACCGTCTGGCGCTTGCAGGGGGTGATGCGGAAGTTTTGCATACCTGGGAGATGGAGCAGGCCTACACGCTGATCCAGGATTTTGTCATCGATCCGGGTGAGGAGGCGGTGTACGCCATCGATAAGCGCGGAAGGCTGTATCTGACAGAGCCTGCGGGGGATACGCAGCTTCTCTATGACCTGACGGAGGATTCTGTCAGGGAGGGCGAGAAGACGATGTTTTACCGGGGAGCTCTGGGAGACGGGGGGCGCATCTATGTGACCGATATCGCCTCCAACCGTCTTTTCTCTTTTTCTCCCGAGACGGGATATGAGGCAGAAATTCTCCTGGAGGGTTCCCAGATGTGGAATGTCTCTTACGATCGCCTGGCCGACGGCAGCGCCCGCTTGTCGTATGTGGCGGATGGGGGAATCTGGACAGCCCAGCCGGACGGTTCGGACGCGGCGGCAGCTTTCTCTTATCAAAAGTCCTCCGGATGGCTTTTGGGGGAGGCGCTCTTTGACGGGGCAGCTCTGATTGGAGCGGCGGCGGTTTTGGCCCTTGTGATTCGTCTGGCAGCGGTGGTGTTTACCATTCCCTACAGCAACACCCAGAAAATCGGCGCGCTCGTGATCTCCACGGTGATCGTGGTGGCAGTGATTATTGTTTATGGTCTGATGGGACAGTTTAGGAGCATTTACAGAAATGAGCTTTTAACCAAGCTGTCCATGACGGCCCAGATTGTGAGCAACAGCATTGACGGGGATAAGCTGGATGATATTGAACAGCCGCAGAATTATATGAATGACAGCTATCAGGAGCTGTGGAATGCCATGTCCATGATACTGGACAAGGACTACAGCTACAGCGAAGACATGTACTGCAATATCCTGCGCTATGACGGGACGGCAGGCTATGCGGTGGCTTATCTGGACAATTCGATTGGAACCTATTATCCTCTGACTGCGGAGGAGACTGAGCAGGTGCGGGAGGTATATGAGACCAAAACTACGGTGATCAGCGATGTCCAGAGTGAGACCGGCTCTTATATCTACGTGATGCTGCCTGTTTTGGGCGCCGACGGCCAGGTGGAGGGCGTGGTGTCCGTGGGAACGTTAAGCAGTGTGATTGACGGACGCATCAGCGATATGACCAATGATATTGTCATTGCCATGGTTATGATCGTGCTGGTGATCATGTTTCTGTACGGCGAGGTGCTTTCCTTCTTCGATCTGCGGGACAAGTATCGGGAGCGGAAAAAGAAAGGGGTGCAAACGGCTCCCATGCATATTGTCAGGATGTCCGTGTTCATCACCTACATGGCCTTCAACATGGCCACTTCCTTCCTGCCGGTGTACATCCTGCGGTTTGTGCGGACGGATCTCGGCATTCCCGCGGCCTTGGCGAGCTCTCTGCCTATGACTCTGAATCTGGCGGCAATCGGTCTTACCTCTGTGGTCTGCCCGGGCCTTATGAAACGCATGGGTTTTAGGAATCTGGCGGCGGCCAGCGGCCTTATAGCGCTGTGCGGCGATCTGACGATGGCGCTGTGCTTCCGGTATGAGATGGTCCTTTTGGGGCTGATCCTCAATGGTATCGGTGTGGGGCTGATCACGAACTCGATCCATATCTTTATTGCGTCCATATCGGATGATGAGGAGAATGGATTTTCGATCTTCAACGCGGCAAGCCTTTCGGGAATCAACTGCGGCATGCTTTTTGGTTCCGCTCTGGCGGAACGGCTGGGGCAGGGAAATGTATATTTTGTCTCAGCAGCCGTATGGCTTTTCGTGATGCTGGTGTTTTTCTTTATCGGCGGCCGGTTTGTCCTAAGGCAGAACGTCCAGGCTCAAAAGGATGGAGGAATGCTGCGGTTTATCGCTTCTCCGGGCATCCTGAAATTCATGCTCTGCATCCAGGTACCCTATATCATTATCAACAGCTTCTGTTACTATTATGTGCCTATTTACGGAAGCGAGCACAATTTGACGGAGAATATGACCAGTCTTCTGATCATTCTCTGCTCCCTGTGCAGTGTGTACCTGAGCGTGGCAGTCACCAATTATGTGACAAAGAAATTTAAAAACAATGCCATGTACCTCTCGACGATCATTACCTTTGCGGGCCTGCTTATTTTCGCCTGGAACATGTCGCTGCCCTCCCTGGTGGCAGCCCTGCTGCTCATCGGGCTGGCAAACAGTTTTGGCTCTGCAACCCGTATTTCCCGGTTTATTCGGATGGATTCGGCGGTTCGGTACGGGGAGGACAATGCTATGGGCGCCTATGACCTGGTGGACAATCTGGGAGAATCTACCGGTTCCATTATATTCGCGTCCATTATCTCCGTGGGATTTTCTACGGGTATCCTGACGCTTCTGGGATGCGTGGGGGGATTAAATCTCCTGTACGCGCTGACGGAGAAAGGAGGAAGCGGTGAGAGAGAGAAGAAGTAGGCTGAAAATCAAGGTGGCTGCTGCCTGCACCCTGTTTGCGGTGGTGCTAAGCCTCTTAATCGGCGGTCTGGGGTATACCCGGTATCGGACGAACATCGAGGAGAGCTATGAAAACTATATTGAGACCATCGTGGCTGTAGCCTCCGGGATGATCGATGAGGAACGGCTTGATGAGACGATACGGACTGGAAAAAAGGACGAAGCGTTTGATACGCTTCAGCTGCAGTTGAATAACTTAAAAGAGAATTCAGACGCCCAATATATCTATATGCTTTATTATCCAAACGGCGTGGAGGACGGGACCCTGGCCTATGTGGTAAACGGTTATACCCAGTATGAGCTGGAATATGAGGCGGATACCATCAGCTATCTGGGAGACCCGGCGGGTATAGAAGACTTTGGAGAGGATTTCCGAAGCCAGCTTAAGGAGGGGATTGCCCAGAATGACAGTCAAATCCGCTTTATTGACAATGTGACGCAGGTAGCCTCGGGGCTGGGCTTCGGGGCGGAGTATGTAAAGACCGCCTATATGCCCATACGGGATGCCTCGGGAAATCTGGTCAGCGTGCTGTGCGCCGATATTTCCATGACGAGGATCTACAACAGTCTCCAGTCTTATCTGGTGTCCGTAGCGGTGGGAGCTGTGGTGGTGGTGGCCGTATTCCTAGCAATTTTCCTGTTTGTGATGAATCGGCAGGTGCTGCGGCCCATACGGCAGATTGCGGAACAGGCGGACGATTTTGTGCAGCAGAGCAGGCGTGTTTCCGATCCCTCAAAGCTTCATTTCAAGGAGATTCAGTGCCGCACAAAGGACGAGGTACAGATGCTGGCAGAGAGCTTAAATCACACGATGGGCGAGCTGATCCGCTATATGGTGGATCTTAAGCAGATGTCCGCCAAGCAGGAAAAGATCGCGGCCGAGGTGGGCGTAGCCCGGGAAATCCGTCTGAGCCTGTATCCCCATGTATTTCCGGCTTTCCCGGAGCGGAAGGAATTTGATATTTACGCGAATCTTACATCCGCGGGCGGAGCGGGAGGCGATTTTTATAACTTTTTCTTTACGGACAGCAGCCATCTGTGCGTGATGGCGGGCAGTGTGTCCGGACAGGGAATTCCCTCTACTATGTTTGCGGCCATCACAACCACTGTGATGAAGAATTTTGCAAATCTGGGCTATCCGGCTTCCCGCGTTATGGCCGAGACAAATAATCAGGTGAGCAGCGGCAATCTGGCGGAACTCACTGCGGAAGTGTTTTTCGGAAAAATTGATCTGGCGGCAGGCCGCATGGAGTATGCTGCGGCCGGGGACATGAAGCCTCTTTTAAAGACAGCCGGGGAGGAGTTTGCGCCTCTAAAGGTGCGGTCGGGAATCCGGCTGGGCTCCATGGAAAATGTGCCTTATATCCAGAGCACCGCGGAGCTGGCCCAGGGAGATATGCTTTTCCTCTACACTTCAGGTGTAGCTGAGACCCAGGATGATAAGGGAAATGTATATTCCGACGTATATGTGGCGGAGCAGATCAACCGGATTACCGGGCGCGAGATCGACCTGGCCCGCATGGAGAAGGCCATGGAGGAGGCTCTTGCACAGTTCCGCGGCGGAAAAGAGCAGGAAAAGGACAACACCATGCTGCTTTTTAGGTATTACGGGTAGATTGGCTTGTAGATAGAAACGTAGATAGGATGGAGATACAATAAATTCATAATCTGCAGGCAGCAGAAGGAAGGGGGCGGAAAGGTGGAGCTGTACGGCCTGTATTTCAATCAGGAGGCGGCCGAAAAGCCCTACGAGAGCGAGGGGGAGTACTGGTCAGATCTTTTGGCCTCCCTGGATATGCGCCTGGGGGTGCTGACCGCCTGGCGGTCCTCGGACGAGACGACCGGCGATTTGATTCCCTGGCAGTCAGCCAGGGAGATGGCGGTGTCTCCGGAACGAGCGGTGTTTTTTCTGAACCGGGGGCGTCTGGCGGACCCGCCCGGGAGGGCAGGGGACGATGGGGATGAGACCAGCAGGCGCGTGAGGAGTGAGCTGGTTCTCGCTGCAAACCACATCATGAACCGTCTGTCCAGGACTCCCGGCATGGGAAATGCTTTTATGCTCCGCAGGCTGTACCGCCTGTTTCATTTAAGCAGGCTGGAACAGTTCCTGTTTCTCGTGGGGGCTGCGCCGCGGATGGATGCCCGCTATGAGGCATTGTATCTGAATATTCAGGGAGGAGACCGGGCAGAACCGACCCTGCAGCTCGCTCTTTCCCTCTATGCGCTGACAGATTCCATCTCCGAGGAGGAGCGGGCGGCGCTTGGGCAGCGGCGGGGAGCCCT
>CALWBS010000171.1 GCA_944376135.1 uncultured Enterocloster sp. | reverse complement strand
CTGATGGTCGTTTGATTGATCAATTCCCGAGTCTCCGCAAAGAGGGGACAGTGAAGGGCAATCACGTCAGACCGGCTCCATATTTCCTCCAGTTCCACATAAGAGAATCCTTCTTTGTCCTGATTCGCCTCCGGATATTTATCATAAGCCAAAACCTCCATCCCAAAGGCCCTAGCCAGCCGTCCCGTAGTCCGACCGATCCTTCCAAATCCAATGATCCCCATAGTCTTTCCTGCCAGCTCAATCAGCGGGAAATCCCAAAAACACCAGTCCAGGTTCTCCGTCCATCTGCCCTCATGAACCGCTCGGTCGTGATGGCCTACATGGTGGCAGATCTCCAAGAGCAGAGCCATAGCGAACTGCCCCACCGCCTCCGTCCCGTACGCCGGAATATTGCAGACTGGAATACCCCGATCCCTGGCCGCCTTCCCATCTACCACATTATAGCCTGTGGCCAGGACACCGATATACTTCAGGCTTTTTGCCTCCCGGATCACCTGAGCAGAGAGAGGCGTCTTGTTGGTATATACCGCCTCCGCCCCCGCAATCCGCCGGGCAATCTCCGCTTCATCCTTGGGAGTCCTGTCATACACGGTCAGCGTCCCCAGCTTTTCCAACTCTTCCCAGGACAGATCCCCTGGATTTTCCGTATATCCGTCCAAGACCACGATTTTCATAAAATTTATGCCTCCTTCATCCGATCCGCTATCTGCTCAATGAGCTCCTTTGTCGGGGCTTTCCGGTCAATCTTGGAAACCTCGGTGATCAGCTTGTACAGATGCACTCCCTTTTCCTCGGCCACAGCCTCAAAGAGCTTCGCGAAATTGGAATGGCAGCCCGCCAGTCCATATACCAGATCCTGGGGTTTCACCGGAGCCTGGTATAGGCCCTTCATGGCCGGAGCCAGTTCCTTGTCGATAAAATCAAGAAGGGTGTACAGATCCACATATTCCATAGCGCCGTACCTCTGGAATACCGCTGCTGCCAGCTCCGTCGCGCAGTTGCCGGCGCTTCTTGCCATTCCCATGAGGCCGCAGTCAAACACGGTGGCGCCCCCCTTTTCAGCGGCCAGAGCATTTGCCACAGACAGTCCCAGATTGTTATGGCAATGGAAGGCCACCGGGATCTTTACCGTCCCGCAAAGGCTGCGGGAGTACTCCTCGGCCTCCTCCGGGAGCATGGTTCCCGCCGAGTCCATGATGGTAATCTCATCCAGCCCTGCTTCCTCCAGCATTTTTGCTTCCTTAGCCACGTCGCTGCTTGAAAGCACATAGGCCTTCATCAGGGAGAAACGGCACTTCATTCCATACTGCTTGACCAGCTTGATCCCCTCAAGAGCCTTGGACCCGTCCCCGGCGTTGGCGCCGATGCGCAGGAATTTAAGTCCATACTTTGCCGCCAGGGCAATGTTCTCCTCATTGGCGTTCTTCACACCCATGAACATTCCGATCTCCGCCTGGTCCAGGTAGGGCTGAACCAATTCCAAATACTCCACATCCGTAAGGGGGGCGATGGAGCCGTCCGCCGCGTAGGCGCCCAGGCCATAGGCATTTCCCATCTCGATTACCTTGATGTTGCTCCGGATTAGGCCCTCAATCATCATCTTTGTCAATTCCGCAGAAAATCCTTTTCCCACCACATTTGCACCATCCCGCAAGGTGCAGTCCATTAAAAGCAGATCTTTTTTCAATTTTTCTTCCTCCTATACAACCTTATATGTAGGTTCCTTTCCATGCAGTACTTCATCAATTCCCAAAATCGAATCCATAGCCATCCGCACCATTGCCTCCTTGGTCACGCCCGCGCAGTGAGGCGTCAGGATCACCCGATCCATCGCAAACAGCGGATTGTCTGTTTTGGCAGGCTCCGGATCCGTCACATCCAGCCCCGCCCCTCCGATCTCTCCCTTTTGAATCGCCTCAACCAGGGCCTGCTCGTCAATGATCTTCCCTCTGGCTGTATTTACAATCACGGCTGTAGGTTTCATGAGCCCAAATTCTTTTGTGCTGATGCTCTTAATATTCTCCGGGGTTGCCGGAACATGAACAGAAACATAATCGGATACTTTAAACAGCTCGTCTCTGTCCGCAGTCAGCTCCACACCCTTTAAATCCCTCTCCTTCGGTATAAAAGGATCATAGGCCACTGCCCGCATGCCAAACCCATTCATGGCAATCTGGGCTGTCATCATCCCAATCCGTCCCAGGCCGATAAGTCCCAGCGTTTTTCCCGCAAGCTCCGTGTTGGGATAGAGATCTTTTGCCTTGTAGTTCCCCTCCCGGTACTGCTGTGCCATAAAGGGGATCTTCTTTGCGCATGCGAGAACAAGGGCCATGGTATGCTCTGCCACCGACAGGGAATTTGCATAAGGGGCAAAGACGACCCGTACATGGTTATCTGCAGCAGCCTTGGTATCAATGGAGTCATAACCCGCTCCATGTTTGGCGATCACCTTCAGCTTGGGCGACTTTTCAATGATCTCCCTATCAATTACCGCTACCCGGATAATCACCGCGTCGCAGTCCTGAATATCCTCCAGGATGACATCCTTGCTGATGCCTCTGCCTATCTTCACCTCATATCCCAGTTCCTTTAAATGTTCAATTCCCTCCGAGGCCACTGCCTCCGGAATCAAAACCTTAAATGCCATAACCTCCTCCTTAATCTTGTTCTTTTTTGCATGCATAAGAACTTTTGGATATTTTTGCTATATTTTGATTATAGGCACGACATTTACTACATTCAATTGACTATATTAAAAATAATTAAATGATAATTTTTGTAGTATTTGCATATATTTTCTTCTAAAAAATGTTAAAAAAAACTCATTCACTACTTTTCTGTAGTAAATGAGTGTTTTTATTTTCAGTACATGCTGTTATGATTCTTCTTTTCGCAGCTCATTCAGCAGACGATCTCTCTCTGTAAGTCTCTCCTGGTATTCTGCCGAATATTTCCAGCACAAAAACGTCAGAAGATATTCGAGAACGCACAAAGTTCCTACTGTGGAATTGGAGAAACACATATGCTGCGTCTCCACCAGGCAAACTACATCGGCAGATTTAGCCAGCGGAGCCGAAACGCTGTCCGTAATAGCGCAGTGAAACGCCTCTTGCCGTTTAAACAATTCTGACAGCACCCGATCTATTTTATAATATCTGGCATAACTGATAGAAATAACAACATCGTCTCCTGATAGATCCTGAAGCTGCGCTACATCCTCGTCCTCTCCGTTGGTAATCACATGAACATCATCCATCAAATAGCTGATCAGGCGTCCGAACTGGCGGATATTTCCTTTGCCTCCTCGCAGTCCAATCAAAAATACCCGCTTTGCTCCATAAAGAGCATCCACAATTTTCTCATAATTTTCCGAACTGTTCTGGCGAAGGGATCGCTCTACATTATTCAGGAGAAGTTTTGTCATCTCTACCGAGAGATCCAGACTCTTATATTTCTCTGTCTGTATATCAAACCTTTGGCTTAGATCATACTCTCCCACACTGCTTTTCGAGAGGTCCTCTGTCATGGTTTCATATAAATCCGCTTTCAGATCGGTAAATCCCTCATAACCAATCGCCCTTGCAAAACGTATCACCGAAGCATCGCTCACACCAATTTCTTTAGCCACCCGGATCAGTGACATCGTACATATTCGGTTCCGGTTCTTCACAAAATAATCCGCAATCTTCTGCTGCTGCCTGGTCAAATCTGCCTTCTGAATATTTTTGATCAATTTCATTCCATCCCACCGCCAAAAAACGCCTGAATCCTATCCAGACGGGAGGTCATGGAGAGCAGAAGCATATCCGCGGCGGTGAGCGCCGCCATAGCCTCCACCACCACCACGGCCCTGGGCACAATAATCGGGTCGTGTCTTCCCTTAACTGCAATTTCCCGCTCTTTCCCAAACCGATCCACAGTCTGCTGCGGGCGGGCGATAGATGCCGTGGGCTTAAAGGCTGCCCGGAACACAATAGGGCTTCCGTCGCTCATACCTCCTAGGGTTCCGCCGGAATGATTTGTCTTTTTCACAGTACGGGAATGAAAAGCCAAGCCGCCGTCCGGTGTCTCCTCTTCCAGGCAGAAGGCGTCATTATTCTCTGATCCCCGCATGGAGGCTGCCCGGAAGCCGGAGCCAATTTCAAATCCCTTCACCGCTCCGATGGAGAGCACTGCCTTTGCCAGATTAGCATCCAGCTTTTCAAACACAGGTTCTCCGACGCCGGCCGGCATGCCCTCTATGACGCACTCCACCACGCCGCCCGAGGAATCCTTTTCCGCCATCAGCTTTTCCAGATACGCCTCTGCTTCCAGCGCCGCCTGGGCATCCGGCATGTACAGGCGGTTTTTGTCCCGCTCCTCCATATCCATCCGGTCCGGGGAGACAGCAATCGGCCCAACAGAGAGGGTATAGGCATATACCCGCACGCCCAGGCTCTTTAAAAGCTTTGCCGCAATTGCCCCTCCGGCCACGCGTCCAATGGTTTCACGGCCAGAGGAGCGGCCGCCGCCCCGATAGTCCCGAAAGCCATACTTCTGATCAAAGGTATAGTCCGCATGGCCCGGCCGATAGATATCCATAATATCCCCATAGTCTTTCGAACGCTGATCTTTGTTGCGCACTTCCAGGGCAATTGGCGTACCCGTGGTTTTTCCCTCAAACACGCCGGAGAGAATCTCCACCTCATCTCCCTCCCGACGCGCAGTGGTAAACTTGCTCTGCCCCGGCTTTCTGCGATCCAGATAACGCTGGATATCCTCCTCGTTCAGAGGAAGGCCCGCCGGGCATCCGTCCACCACCACCCCAATTCCCTTTCCATGGGACTCTCCCCATGTGTTAATTCTGAAAATTGTCCCATAGCTGGAACCTGCCATATTTCAACGCTCCTCTCAGCCTCCGATTTTCGCAATAGTACAGCAGTTGGGCTCATTTACCTTTACGCTACGCCCGCTCATAACGAGCAGCCCCTTTTCATAGTCCACCTTAAAGAAAGTGATCGTCCCGCTGTCATGATTCAGGGAAGCAATGTGCTGGGAATCCGGGAATACCGCGATATCCTTGGGATATTCCCCGCTGATTGGCAGACAGCAGAGCATGGTAAGAAGTCCCGTCTCCTCGTCCCTCCGGTACACGCTGATGGTATTCTCCCCCGCATTGGAGCAATAAATGTATTTCTGATCCCAGGACAGACGCATGGCACAGGCCGCCGTCATGTTGCCCGGATTCTTCGTGGAGGTCGTGGATATAGTCTGTATCTTCTCAATCACCGGCGCCCGGTCTCCGGTCTGGTAGGTGTATACATCAATCGCATTTTTCAGCTCGTACATCAAGTAAATAAAACGTCCGTCTGCGCTAAAGCGGAAGTGCCTGGGAGCAGACTCCAGCTCACAGCGGATGGCATCCACCTGCACCAGCTTCTTCTCCTTTTCATTAAACCGGTAAATTTTCACCTGGTCAATTCCGTTGTCCACGGAGAGCACGTACTTCCCATCCGGCATACGGCGAGTACAAGTCACATGGGGGCGGAAATTCCGCTCTGCCACGCTGCCGTACCCCTTATCGAATACACTGTCCACAATTTCTCCCACGGAACCATCCTTATTTAAGCTCAAAACCGTAGCTTTTCCGTCATGGTATCCGGAGACAAATACATACTTGTCCTCCAGGTCCGTGCACAAATGGCAGCCCCGCATACCCCGGATTGACGCGCTGTTAAGCCTTGCCAGACTCCCATTTTCCAAAATGCGGAAAGAAACAACGCCCTCGTCCGCGATGGAGTACAGCGTTTTTCCATCACTCGACGCAATCACATAGGAGGAATTGTCCACCTCCACCTCGCAGCGCTCCCTAAAGGTTCCCTTCTCCACATCCACGTCATAGACAGTGATCCCCTTTGCCTTGCCTGTGTAGGAATACGATCCCACATACGCCATATATTTGCCCTTCATGACCTTGTGTACCTCCCTGAACGTATATTCATATTTATATTGCCCGGCCGGACAGCCGCAAATCCAACTTACACACATCATACCATAATTTCCTATATTTGTTAAGGAGGAAAAAAAGGTATTGACATACGCCTTATATCATGTATAATGTAAGACGGTTTGTTTATTATTACTAAACTTTTTGCTTATTTTTACAGTCAGTCAGTATAGGTAAACTTTTTGTTTAAATCAGGGAGGAAATTTATGGATATCGGAAGCAGGCTTAAAGAGCTGCGGGTTTTAAAGGGATTGACTCAGGAAGAGCTCGCTGACCGCGCAGAGCTCTCCAAGGGATTTATCTCCCAGGTGGAGCGCAATCTCACGTCCCCTTCCATCGCTACCCTAACGGATATCCTCCAGTGCCTTGGATTTACCATCAGCGAATTTTTCAGTGAGGAGCCGGAGGAACAGATCGTATTTGGACGTCAGGATTATTTCGAAAAGATTGACTCGGAGCTTCTCAATGAAATCAAGTGGATTATCCCCAATGCCCAGAAGCATGTGATGGAACCCATCCTCCTGACTCTCCAGGCCGGCGGTTCCACCTATCCGGATACTCCGCATGAAGGGGAGGAGTTCGGCTATGTTCTTTCCGGCTCCATCTCCATTCACCTGGGAAGCCGGACCTACAGAGCCAAAAAAGGAGAGTCCTTTTATTTTACCCCAGATAAGAAGCATTTCCTCACCACCAAAAGCGGGGCCGTTATCCTGTGGGTCAGCTCACCGCCCAGCTTTTAGAGCGCGCTTGAAAATTGCTTTTAGATAAGGAGAAAAACCATGAGCCAGCCACTTATTGATTTACAGCATATATACAAAAGCTTTGACGGAGAACTGGTCTTAGACGACCTGGATCTCTCCATTGAAGAAAACAGCTTTGTCACGCTTCTGGGCCCCAGCGGCTGCGGCAAGACAACTACCCTGCGCATTCTGGGCGGATTTACCGCTCCAGACAAAGGACAGGTTCTTTTTGAGGGCCAAGACATCACCCGCGTACCTCCCAACAAGCGTCCTCTAAACACCGTGTTCCAGAAATACGCCCTCTTTCCGCACATGAATATTGCGGAAAATATTGCCTTCGGCCTCAAGATCAAAAATAAGCCCAAGACCTACATTGAGGACAAAATCAAGTACGCATTAAAATTGGTCAATCTCTCGGGATATGAGAAACGTACCGTAGACTCCCTCTCCGGCGGCCAGCAGCAGCGAATCGCCATTGCAAGGGCCATCGTAAATGAACCCCGGGTCCTCCTTCTGGACGAGCCTCTTGGTGCCCTGGACCTAAAGCTGCGGCAAGACATGCAGTACGAACTCATCCGCCTGAAAAACGAGCTGGGAATCACCTTTGTCTACGTCACTCACGACCAGGAGGAAGCGCTGACTATGTCCGACACCATTGTGGTCATGAACCAAGGCTATATCCAGCAGATGGGCTCCCCTGAGCAGATTTACAATGAGCCGGAAAATGCCTTTGTGGCTGACTTTATCGGCGAGAGCAATATTGTGGGAGGCACCATGATCCGCGATGAGCTGGTGGAGATTTTCGGCGCCCGGTTCGCTTGTGTGGACAAGGGCTTTGGCACCAACCAGCCTGTGGACGTGGTCATCCGTCCTGAGGACATCGATTTGGTTGCTCCCGAGGAAGGAACGCTTGTAGGAACGGTGACCCATTTGATCTTTAAGGGAGTCCATTACGAAATGGAGGTCACGACGCCGGATGGTTTTGAATGGCTGGTCCATTCCACCGACATGTTTCCCGTAGGGCAGAAAGTCGGAATTCACGTAGAGCCCTTCGACATCCAAATTATGAACAAGCCGGCCTCTGAGGACGAAAGAGCCCTGGGCGTCGGAGAATAAGAAGGAGGCTGCATCTTATGAACCGTACAACCAAAACTGCCGCCCTGGGGCGGAGCCTTCTCGCAGGGCCCTATCTTTTGTGGATGGCGGGTTTCATTCTGATCCCTCTGTGCCTCATTCTCTGGTATGGCCTTACGGACAGGGATGGTGCCCTTACCCTGGCAAATGTTCTCGCCATCGCCGATCCCGAGCACGCCAAGGCTCTCTGGCTCTCCCTGGGCCTCTCCCTTGTGAGCACTCTGATCTGCCTGGTTCTGGCCTATCCGCTGGCCATGATCCTGCGGGGAAAAAAAGCGGCAGCAGGCGGCTTTATTGTATTCATCTTCATCCTGCCCATGTGGATGAATTTCCTGCTGCGCACCCTGGCTTGGCAGACCCTGCTGGAGAAAAACGGCGTAATCAACGGCATCCTCTCATTTTTAGGCCTGCCCACTCAGTCATTGATCAATACCCCGGGGGCCATCGTCCTCGGCATGGTGTACAACTTTCTCCCGTTCATGGTCCTGCCTATCTACAACGTACTTGCCAAAATTGATGACAATATCATTGACGCGGCCATGGATCTAGGGGCCAGCGGCTTCCAGCGTCTTATAAAGATATGGCTGCCGTTAAGCCTTCCAGGCATTATCAGCGGCATTACTATGGTGTTTGTCCCCTCGCTGACCACCTTCGTCATCTCCGACCTCTTGGGAGGGAGCAAAATTCTTCTCATTGGAAACGTTATTGAGCAAGAATTTACCAAAGGGAGCAACTGGCATCTTGGCAGCGGCCTGTCACTGGTCCTTATGGTCTTTATCCTCATCAGCATGGCAATGATTGCTAAATACGATAAAAACGGGGAGGGAAATGCATTTTGATGAAAAAGAGCACACAAGTTCTGCGCCGGATTTTTTCCGATTTTTATATGGTAATTATCCTAATTTTCCTCTACGCCCCCATCCTTACCATGATGGTCCTGTCCTTCAACCAGTCGAAGTCAAGAACACAGTGGGGCGGTTTTACCCTGGAATGGTACACTCAGATGTTTGACAGCCGCTCCATCATGAGCGCTCTCTCCACTACTCTGACCGTGGCTTTTGCCTCTGCCCTCATCGCCACCTTGATCGGCACAGCGGCAGCCATCGCCATCCAGAACATGCGGCCCGCGCCCCGGACCGCTATCATGGGAATCACCAACATTCCCATGCTGAATGCAGATATTGTGACCGGCATCTCTCTTATGCTTGCCTTTATCGCTTTCGGCATTTCTCTGGGTTTTGAGACGGTTCTCATCTCTCATATCACCTTCAATATCCCCTATGTGATACTGAGTGTGACCCCAAAACTCAAGCAGACGGACCGCTCCACCTATGAAGCCGCCCTGGATCTGGGCGCTTCTCCCCTGCAGGCATTTTTCAAGGTCACTCTGCCGGATATTATGCCCGGAGTACTCGCCGGCTTTCTTCTGGCCTTCACCATGTCCCTGGATGATTTTATTATCACCCATTTCACCAAAGGGGCAGGCATCAATACCTTGTCCACTTTGATTTACAGCGAGGTCCGCCGGGGCATCCGGCCCTCCATGTACGCGCTGTCCACCCTGATTTTCCTCGTAGTGCTGGTACTGCTTCTGATTGTCAACTTCCGGCCGGACAGACGGGTTCTCCGCGCGGACCAAGTGCGCAAGTAGTTTTCTCTGCGGACAGCGTATATCCGCAGACGGCTGATCCCAAACTTTGATAACAATATAAGGAGATTAACGAGCAAATGAAAAAGAATATATTCCGTACAATTATCCCCCTGACACTGGCCGCATGCGGCTCCCTTCTCTTATCCGGATGCAGCAGCGCTTCCTCCGGCAGCTCCGACGAGAATACCTTAAACGTCTACAACTGGGGCGAATACATCGACGAGTCCGTCATCGACATGTTTGAAGAAGAGCCCGGCATTTCCGTGGTCTATGATGTATTCGAGACCAACGAAGAGATGTATCCGGTCATCGAAGCCGGAGCCGTAAAATACGACGTGGTCTGTCCCTCGGACTACATGATCCAGAAGATGCGGGAAAACGGCCTTCTGGCGGAAATCAATTTTGACAATATTCCCAACTACAGCCAGATCGGCCAGGACTATCGGGACATGTCTGAGGCCTTTGATCCGGGCAACAAATACTCCGTTCCCTACTGCTGGGGAACCATGGGAATCCTCTACAACACCAAACGCCTGGAAGAACTCGGCGTCCCTGCTCCGACTAAATGGGCAGACCTGTGGGATGAACGCCTGAGCGGAGAAATCCTCATGCAGAACAGCGTGCGGGACACCTTTACCGCCGCCCTCAAGATGCTGGGCTACTCATTAAATTCCACCAATGAGGAGGAGATCGCCCAGGCCCGGGATCTCCTGATTGAGCAGAAGCCCCTGGTGCAGGCGTATGTCATCGACCAAGTGCGGGACAAGATGATCGGCGGGGAGGCTGCTGTGGCTATGATTTACTCCGGAGAGATGCTCTACATCCAGGATGCTGTGGCTGAGCAGGGACTGGACTACACTCTGGAGTATGTCATCCCCGAGGAGGGCACCAACTACTGGCTGGATTCCTGGGTGATTCCCGCCAACGCTGAGCACAAAGAGAACGCAGAAAAATGGATTGACTTCCTCTGCCGCCCGGACATTGCCAAGATGAACTTTGACTATATCACCTACCCCACGCCCAACATCGGCGCTTATGAGATGCTGGATGATGAATTGAAAAATAATACGGCTCTCTTTCCTGATTTAAGCAAGCTCACCAACTGCGAAACCATCAAATACCTCGGCGAGGATGTAGACGCTATCTATAATGATATGTGGAAGGAAATTAAAGCGGAATAATTTGTCAAACCGGCAGGTTTCTGTTAAAATAAAGGGTATACTGAAAGGAGGTATGCCTATCCAATGAATGAAAAGCTAAAAGAAAAGACACACGAGGCACTCTCCAGCGTTCTTCCCATCACGGGAATTGTGCTCATATTGAGCGTCACCCTGGTTCCTATGGAGATCGGTACCCTTGCTCTGTTCCTGGCAGGCGCCGTTCTCCTAATTATCGGCATGGGGTTCTTCCAGTTGGGCGCGGAGATTTCTATGACCCCTCTGGGGCAGGGCATCGGAGGCCGTCTGATGAAAGGGCATAACATCGGCCTGATCGCCCTTATCTGCTTTCTTATGGGAGCAATTATCACCATAGCGGAACCTGATCTCCAGGTCCTCGCCAACCAGGTAGCTTCCATCCCCAATGCCGTGCTGATTTATACGGTAGCCGTGGGCGTCGGCATCTTCTTGGTTATAGCAGTCCTGCGTATCCTTTTCCAGATTAATCTGGCAAAAATGCTCGCGGTTTTTTATCTGCTTTTGTTTCTTCTGTCCTTTTTTTCTCCCTCCGAGTTTATCCCTGTGGCATTTGACTCGGGAGGCGTCACCACCGGTCCTATGACCGTTCCCTTTATCATGGCCCTGGGCGTCGGCCTGTCCGCGGCCAGGAGCGATAAGGACAGCGCAGGAGACAGCTTCGGCCTCGTCGCGCTCTGCAGCGTCGGCCCCATTATGATGGTTCTTCTTCTGGGAATCTTTTATCATCCGACTGATGCGATCTACAATGAAATCGGCATAACCTCCATTGTTTTAACCAGGGAGGTTGCGGAGGCCTTTGTATTCGCTCTGCCCCAGTATGCGCATGAGGTTCTCGTCTGCATGTTCCCGGTAATCGCGGTCTTTGTGCTGTTCCAGCTTCTGACCCGCGCCTACAGGAGGCAGCAGATGCTCCGAATGAGCGTGGGCTTCGTGTACACCGTCATCGGGCTGATTCTGTTTCTCACCGGCGTGAATGTTGGATTTGCTCCTGTGGGAAGCCTTCTTGGACAGAGTCTGGGAGGAAATACCTTAAAGTGGACCCTGATTCCCATTGGAATGATTGTGGGATACTATATTGTAAAAGCCGAACCCGCCGTTCAGGTACTGAATAACCAGGTAGAGGAGATCACTGGAGGTATGGTGTCCCGAGGCATGATGAACACTGCCCTGTCTATCGGCGTCGCTGCAGCTGTAGCACTTTCCATGGTCCGTGTTCTGACCGGGATCAGCATTTATTGGATTATCATTCCCGGATACATCGCGGCCATTGTTCTCAGCCGGTTTGTGCCCTCCGTGTTTGTAGGAATTGCCTTTGACTCCGGAGGCGTGGCCAGCGGTCCTATGACCTCCACCTTCCTCCTTCCCCTCGCCATGGGAGCATGCGCCGGCGTGGGAGGAAACGTGGTGTCCGACGCCTTTGGCGTAGTGGCCCTGGTAGCCCTGTCGCCGCTTATTACCATTCAAATTATGGGTGTTCTCTACCGGATGAAAGCGAAAGCCGCTTCTAAGCCCTCCGGTGAGCTGTCTGATGAAATTGTTGATCTTGAGGAGGAATAGCCTATGATGTCGAAAGACGGAAAATTAATCTGTCCCCGCCTTATGCTCTCCATCACCCATACGGATAATGTCAAAAAACTGGAAAAGATCCTGGACTCCCTGGGGCTCCCGGTCGTTTACCAGTGCCGCGGGATGGGAACCGCCCCATCTGAGATTATGGACATTTTTGGACTGACCGGCACCGGGCGCCTTATCACCCTGTGCATTCTCTCTAAGTCCCAAGTGAAGGAAGTATTCCGGCAGCTAGATGAAAAGATGTCGCTGAAGAAAAAGGGAGAGGGGATTGCAGTTACCCTTCCCTTGAACGGCCTGCCAAACCACATTTTGGATATGCTGGCCCGAGAAATAGAAAACGCACCGCAAGAACATATAGAAGGAGATGAGACAGAGATGAAAGAAAGCTCGCCTTATTCTGTTATCTGGATTTCTGTGTCCAGCGGATATTGTGACGATGTGGTCAATGCCGCGAGAAATGCCGGCGCAAGAGGGGCCACGGTGCTGAAGGGGAAGCGCCGCGCCTCCGAGGAGGCCGCCCAGAATTGGGGGGTCCCGCTTCTGGAGGAGCAGGACTTTGTCCTGATCGTTGTTCCCCGGGAAAAGAAAAAAGATATTATGACCGCAGTGGCCGGCGCCTGCGGCATCAAAACCCAGGCGCACGGAATCATCTTATCTGCGCCTGTCGATGAGGTCATCGGCCTGGCGTAGCGCAGCAAAAGCAGCCCTTTGGCTGCAGTGAGGAGGTTCGTTTCTTTGAAAATACAGGAATCAGCGGAAAATTATTTGGAAACCATCTACATGTTGAGCCTGGAGCACCCCTATGTCCGTTCCATTGACATTGCCACCGAGCTGAGCTTTTCCAAGCCCAGCGTCAGTGTGGACATGAAAAACCTCCGGGAGAACGGCTATATCCATATGGATGACCAGGGCCACATTACCCTGACCGAGGCCGGCATGGAGATCGCCAACACCATGTACGAGCGCCATGTTATGCTGACCAACTGGCTCATCTATCTGGGTGTAAATCCTAAGACAGCGGCGGCGGACGCCTGCCGGATGGAGCATGTGGTCAGCGCCGAGAGCTTTGCCGCTATCAAGCGCCACATTACCCAGGGACACGAACTGCCGGAATCCGCTATGGAACAATAGGCGCTGTCCGAAATCGGGCCGCAGGCCAAGGAACCGGCAGTCCGCTGCATCTCACAAATAAATGGCAGAAGGAGGATGTTTCCATGTTAAAGGATTTAGTTAAAGCATGCCGATCTTATCGGCGTTTCTTTGAGGATGTACCTATTCCCATGGATGATCTCCGGGATATGGTGGACACAGCCCGGCTTACCGCCTCAGCCGCCAATGCCCAGGCCCTGCGCTTTCGCATTGTCACGGACGCAAAGGAAAAAGAGGGGGTATTTGCGGCCATCAACTGGGCCGCAGCCTTAAAGGATTGGGACGGACCTGCTGAAGGCGAACGCCCCAGCGCCTATATTGTAATTGCCTGTGATCTGTCCATAGGGAGAAACAAGCAGTGGGACGACGGCATCACGGCCCAGACCATCATGCTCTCCGCGGTGGAAAAAGGCTTTGGAGGCTGCATGATCGGGAGCTGCCGCCGGGAGGATGTTGCCCGCGCCCTGGACATCGACACGAGCGCTTACTCTATTGACCTGGTTTTGGCCTTGGGAAAACCGCGGGAGACTGTCGTAATTGTACCTGTGGGATCGGACGGATCCACCACCTATTATCGGGATGCCAATGGGGTGCACTATGTTCCCAAGAGGGACTTAGAGGACGTGATGCTGTAAAAAGGATTTGAATTTTCGCTTAATTTTTGGAAAAAATTGCCGATAGGAAATATAGATTTTGGAAAGGACCTATTTCTCAAAATCTATGGATACAAAGACAAAGGGAGGGAATTAATCAAATGAAATATGAATTAACGCCTGACCTGGTAACCGGCAATAAGCTGATCGACTCTGAACACAAACAACTGCTCTCCACGATCAACGAACTGATGGATGCCTGCGGTCAGGGAAAAGGGCGGGAAAAGAGTGTTGAGGTTTTTCGTTATCTTCTCAGCTATGTAAATAAGCATTTCGCAGATGAGGAAAAACTTCAAAAGCAGACGAATTATCCCGAGTATCCCGCTCACAAGCAGTTTCATGACACCTATAAAAAGACACTGGAAAATATGTCGCAGAGTTTTTTGACCGAAGGCCCTACCGTCAAAAATCTGAGCACATTAAACCAGCAGGTGGGCGTTCTAGTATCACATATACGTATGACCGATAAAAAACTGGCAAAGTATTTGCACGATCATGCCTAATATGTAATTTCGCAGCGGAACACTCAGTATGTCAAAAATGCATCCCCATGGGATCAGGCGCTGTCCTGCCTTTCGGGGATGCGTTCTTTTTAAAAAGCGGGATATCTGATGAACCAAAAAGCGGCTGCTGCCCCTTCGTGCTTGCGGTTCTTCTTTCAGGATGTGGTAACTACCAGATGCTCCACAGAAAATATACAGCTCTCCGCACCCCGAATTCTCACTCCAAAATATGCTCCATGCCCTGGCACATGATAGTCTTCACATGCCCGTCCGCCAGGGAGTAAAACACGGCCCGGCCCTCCCGCCGGTTCTTCACCAGGCCGTTCTGCTTTAAAATGCGCAGCTGATGGGAGATAGCCGACTGATTCATATTCAAAAGCTGGGCGATATCACACACGCACATCTCGGACTCCGACAGGACATAGAGAATCTTAATCCGGGTAGAATCCCCGAACACCTTGAATACCTCCGCCAGATCATAGAGCGTATCCTCATCCGGCATTTTCTCGCGCACGGATTTCACCACGTCCTCATGAACCTGGTAAAAATCACAGCATTCCACGTCATTGATGGCCACGGCCAACACCTCCGTTTCTAAATTTCACCCCTGATTTCCCTACTCATTGCACCGCAGAATATCCTGATAAAAAGCGTCCAGCTCCTCCTGGGACGGAAATACCGCCACGTACATCTGGTTGCCCATGGCGTCCGCCAGCACATCCGGTATCCGGTCCATCATCTTGATGTTGGAGCCATATTTTTCCAGAATGTCCTTGTGGCTCATGACAAAATCCTTGCCGTCCCGGCGGCCCGCGAAGGCGCAGTAGGCGTGCTGGCCGATTGGCATGGTGGAACGGTCAAAGGCCACCATGTCCGCCCAGATCTTGTACACATCCGTGCTGTGGGCAAAGTCAATCATATCCGGGGTGAAGCCGCCGCAGGGCCGCATATTCACCTCCAGAGCCACGATATCCCCCTTCCTCCCCAGGCCCTCCTGATCCTTTGTCAGGCGGAAAAATTCAAAATGTACAAACCGGCTCTTTACGCCGAAGCTCTTTACCGTGGCCCGGCCTGCCAGGCGGGTATCGTTGGGAAGGTTCTTTAGGATATAGTAAATGGAGTTGTCCCTGTTATTTACAATGTCCATGATGGACATGGGGGTTACATTTCCCGTCTCAAACATGGGCTCTCCCTTGGAGTCAATGATGGCGTCGTAGGAGTTGACCTCCCCATTGACAAACTCTTCCATAATGTAGGGCGTGTCCGGCCATTTCAGCTCAAAGAAGCGACCCATCTCCTCATCGCTCTTGATCTTGAAGGTGTGGGAGGCCCCCACGCCGTTGTCCGGTTTGGCCACGATGGGATAGCCCACCTTTCGCGCAAACTCCAGGCATCCCTCCAGATTATCCACCATGTGATAGCGGGCAACGGGAATCCCCGCTTTCTTATAGTACTCCTTCATCTTGGACTTATACTTGATGTGGGGAATATCCGCGGCCTGAAAGCCTGTGGTAATATTAAAATCCGTGCGGAGCCGGGCGTCCCGCTCCAGCCAGTACTCATTGTTGGACTCCAGCCAGTCAATCCGGCCGTGCTTGTAAGCCAAAAAGGCCACGGCCCGGTAAACCTGGTCATCATTTTCCAGGCTGTCCACCTTATAATACTCGTTCAGGCTGGCCTTCAGCTCATCCGTCAGCTCGTCATAGGGCTGATCCCCAATCCCCAGAACATTCAATCCGTTCTTTTTCAGCTCCCGGCAGAACAGCCAGTAGTTGGTGGGAAAGTTCGGTGAAATAAAGATGAAATTCTTCATGCTGCGCTCCTTCCCTTAATTTTTCCCCAAGAGATAAGGCATAAAATACACGGCCTGCTTATACCACCAGTCCCAGTCATGGGCGCAGTCGTGGCCCCAGTAGTCCACCCAGGCCTCAATCCCCTTGCTGTCCATCACCCGCTGGAGCTGTCTTGTGCACTCGGGAAGCTCCCACGGGCCCTGGCCCACGCAGAACACTGCTTTTTTCAGATTGTATTTTTTGAGGTAGGGGTGATCCGGGGACATGTTTTCCAGATAATGGACCGGCGAATTCAGATACACCAGGTCGTCCATATAGCTGCCGAAGCCGTAATCCGCTGAATAAACCCCGCTGAGCGCCAAAAGGCAGTCAAAAATATCCGGGAAACGGAAATATAGATTTGCCGCGTGAAGGGCCCCTAAGCTGCACCCGAAGACCATGACGCCCGGGTATCCGGTCCAGCCGTTGCGGTCATTCGCCATGTTCCGCATAAAGGGAACCATCTCGTCCGTGATATAGCGGATCCATTTTTCATGGCGCTCAATCCTCCAGCGGGGATCCCCTTTTTTGTTGGACCATGTTTCCGGGTCAATGGTGTCAATGGAGAACACCATAATCTGCCCCGAGTCAATCCAGGGCGCCAGCGTATCCGCCATGTGAAAATTTTCAAAATCAAAAAACCGGCCGTCCTGGCAAGGGATAAAGAGCATGGGGCGGCCCCCATGCCCATATACTTTACACTCCATATCCCGCCCCAGCGCCGGGCTGTGCCATCTGTGATACTGTGCTTCCATATGGCTCCTCCTCTCCTCACTGCCCATGCAGCAGCGTGTTCATGAAAAAGGGAATCTGCCGCTCCCAGCTTGCCTCACAGTGCTGGCCGCCGGGCACAATACGGCTGGTGACAAGGGCCCGCCGCTCCATGAGAAGGGCGGTCATTTTTCCAAAGCCCCGGAGCATCCCCCATCGGCCCTGCATCTCCTCGGAACCGTAATCCATATAGATTATGGTATCCGGCCCCAGTAAGGTACGCCTTATCAGGCGATCCAGCTTTTCCGGTGCCACCCAGATGGAGGGGGAGAGCGCCGCTGCCCGTGAAAATACTTTATTGAACTCCAGCACTGCGTACAGACTCATGAGCCCTCCCATGGAACTTCCGCCGATCCATGTATGCTCTCTGTCCCCCAGAGTGCGGAAACGGCTGTCAATATCCTTCTTAAAGCTTCCGATCATCCACTCCATGGTCTTTCTGCCCAGCCCGGGGAAATGGCCCAGCTTCGGGTCATCAAAAGGAAAGGGGGAATACTCCCGAAGGCGGCCATTATCCGGGCTGTGGTTGCACTCCACTGCGGCGACGAGAAGCTGGGTGCCCGTGGAATCCATGTACTCCTTCATGCCCCAGCTCTTGCCGTAGGTGGCGTCCGAGTCGAAAAATACATTATGCCCGTCAAACATGTAGAGGACCGGATAGCGCCTATCCGGTTCTCTGTCGTAGGATTCCGGCAGATAGAGGTACGCCTTTCTCGGTGCGTCCCCCGTAAGCTCCGGAACCGTCACATTCCAGGTAATTACCATGAGCCTTAGTCCTCCTGGGACGCGACTTCAATCCCCAGCTCTTTTAACTGCTTTTCGTCCACAGGGGAGGGGGCCTCGGTCATCAGGCAGGATGCGTCCTTCACCTTGGGGAAAGCGATCACGTCGCGGATGCTGTCCGCGCCTACCATGAGCATAACCATGCGGTCCATGCCGTAAGCAAGCCCCGCATGAGGCGGAACGCCGTATTTGAACGCCTCCAAGAGGAAGCCGAACTGGTCATTTGCCCGCTCCGGGGTGAAGCCCAGAACCTCAAACATCTTGGACTGGATATCCGCCTGATGGATACGGACAGAGCCGCCGCCCATCTCCACGCCGTTGAGCACGATATCATAGGCCTTGGCCCGCACCCTGCCCGGATCCGTGTCAATGTACTGCAGATCCTCCTCCATGGGCATGGTGAAGGGATGGTGCATGGCCACAAAGCGGCCCTCCTCCTCTGAGTATTCGAGAAGAGGGAACTCTGTCACCCAGAGGAATTTGAAATCATCCTTCTTTAAAAGGTCAAGCTGTCTTGCCAGCTCCAGGCGGAGATTGCCAAGCACATCATAGACCACTTTATTCTTATCTGCGGCAAAGAGCAGCAAATCTCCCGGCTTTCCGTCCATAGCGGACACCAGGGCAGCCATCTCCTCCTCGGTCATAAACTTGGCAAAAGAAGACTTCACGGAGCCGTCCTCTCCGATGGCCGCGTAAGCCAGGCCCTTGGCCCCAAAACCCTTGGCATATTCTACCAGGGCGTCAATCTTCTTTCTTGGCATATGGCCCTGGCCCTGTGCATTGATGCCGCGGACAGAGCCGCCCGCCGCCAGGGCGCCGGTAAACACGCCGAAGCCGCAGTTTTTCACCACATCGGACACATTTTTCAGCTCCATCCCAAAGCGCAGATCCGGCTTGTCGGAACCGAAACGGTCCATGGCCTCCTGCCACGTCATCCGCTGAATCGGCAGCTCAATATCGAAGCCGCATACCTCCTTGAACAGCTTCTGGAGCAGCCGCTCGTTCACGTCCAGCACATCGTCTACATCCACAAAGGACAGCTCCATGTCAATCTGGGTAAACTCCGGCTGGCGGTCCGCCCGCAGATCCTCGTCCCTGTAGCAGCGGGCCAGCTGGAAATACCGGTCATAGCCGGAGCACATAAGTAACTGCTTAAAGAGCTGGGGGGACTGGGGCAGGGCGTAGAAGGAGCCCGGGTGCACACGGCTGGGCACCAAGTAGTCCCTGGCCCCCTCGGGGGTGCTCTTAATCAGGGTGGGGGTCTCAATCTCAAGGAAGCCCTCCTCCGCAAGAAATGCCCGGGTCAGGGTGGCCACCCGGCTTCTGGTCATGAGATTTCTCTGGATATCCGGCCTGCGCAGGTCCAGGTAGCGGTATTTGAGCCGCAGCTCCTCCTTGGTCTTGCTGTTCTCCTCGATAGGGAAGGGAGGCGTGGCGGACTCGGAGAGAA
>CALWBS010000170.1 GCA_944376135.1 uncultured Enterocloster sp. | reverse complement strand
CAGAAGAAGTACTTTGAGGTGGGAAGCTGCTCCAACCTGGGGGACGCCCAGGCCCGCCGTCTGAAAATCCGCGTGCAGGGAGAGGACGGGAGCAAGTACCTGGCTCACACCTTAAACAATACGGTTGTGGCTCCGCCTCGGATGCTCATCGCCTTTTTGGAGAACAACCTGCAGGCGGACGGCAGCGTGAAGATTCCGCAAGTTCTTCGGCCTTATATGGGCGGCATGGAAGTTATGATTCCGAAAAAGTAAATGACAGGAGGATGACCCCGTGATTGTTTTTAATCATTTTAATTTCAATGTGTTGGATCTTGAGAAGAGCCTTGCGTTTTACAAGGAGGCCCTCGGACTGGTTCCTGTGCGGGAAAAGGATGCGGCGGACGGTTCCTTTAAGCTGGTATACTTAGGGGACGGGGTGACGGACTTTACCCTGGAGCTTACCTGGCTGAAGGACAGAAAAGAGCCCTACAACCTGGGAGAGTGCGAATTCCACTTGGCTTTCCATGTGGATGAGTATGAGGAGCTGCACGCCCGCCATGAAAAGATGGGCTGCATCTGCTTTGAGAATCCATCTATGGGCATCTATTTTATCTCGGATCCCGACGGCTATTGGATTGAGATTGTGCCGTCCCAGAGGTCTGGGATAAAGACCGGCTGCAAATGTATGGGAGAGCCGCGGCGGCTGTTCAGAGGAATCGTCTGATTTCTCCGGATGGCGCCGCGGCTTTTTGCTATCTGGCGGAAAGGGGGCAGTCTGGTACCGCAGTTCATAAAATTTATAAATTTTTTATATTTTTGTTACAGAGTTATTACAATCAATGGCTAAAATGGTGTCAGTATTCTGGGTCGCATCCCGAGGATATGTATATGCGAGGGACAGGAAGGAAACAAAATGGAACAGGAACACAATTCAGAGAAGTCCGGCCGAAGGACGGCGGGAAAACAGGAAGATTATAAAAAGAGGCTTCAGAGAATCCGCAGGAAGAGGAAGGGCGGACTGTATGCCTATGGAAAATATGCGGCTGTCGGGGCGGCGGCGCTTCTGGCCGCAGGAGGGATTCTCGGTGCGGTTTTATGGATGAACCGAGGCGGTTCGGGAGACTCGGCGGGGCGGGAGATGGCCGCGGCTGCGGAGGGAATTTTGGCAGACGGTTCTTTAGCTACCGGGTCTGCGGCGTCACGGACCGCAGGGGATGACTCCGGTGCGCTGGCCGTCCAGGATGCGGCGCAAGAAGCGCGCATACAGGCGGAGAAGGAAGAGGCATTGGCCGCCTACGCGAATTTGGGAATCGCCGATGTGGAGGATTTTCTGAATGTGCGGGACGCAGCCGAAAACGGCATGGTGATCGGCCGCCTGCCGAGCGGCGGGGCCTGCGATATTCTGGAGACTGTGGGAGAGTGGCACCACATCCGCTCAGGTGAGGTGGAGGGCTATGTAAACAGCCAGTATCTTCTCACCGGGGAGGAGGCGCGTGAGCGGGCTATGGAGGAGATAGAGGAGATGGCGGTTGTGACAGCGGAGAGCGTAAATATCCGCAGTGAGCCGGCCATCAGCTATGCCAATGTGGTGGGGCAGGCCTGGACCGGGGACAGGTATCCCGTAGTCTCCGTAGAAGACGGCTGGATTCAGGTGGAGGACGGCTATATCTCCGCGGACTATGCCCAGGTCCGCTATGCCCTTCCGGAGGCCAGCGAGCTGGATCAGCAGACGCTGGCATTGAATCAGTACCAGAATTTGGTAATCTCAAAGGTGAGCACTTATCTGAATGTGCGCAGCTCACCGGAGGATCAGGGAGATCGAAACATCATCGGGCAGCTCCCCAGCTATGCGGCGGGAGAGATTATAGAGACGCTGGACGGATGGTATCATATTCGTTCCGGCGGGATTGACGGATACATCTCTTCGGATCCGCAGTATACGGCGGTAGGGCAGGAGGCGCGGGATTTGGCTTATGGGGCAATGTCCCTTATGGCTATTGTAAATACGGAGCGCTTAAACGTCCGCACGGAACCCAACACAGAGTCAAGTATCTGGACTCAGATTTCCCAGGAGGAGCGGTACCATGTGATTCAGCAGCTGGATGGCTGGGTGCAGATTGAGCTGGACTCCGCCGGCGAGGGTGAGGAGATTGACGGCGCCTATATATCCATCGCGGACGGAAACGCAGAGGTTCGCTACACCCTGGAGGAGGCTATCCGCTTCTCGCCGCTGGATGCGGCAGCGGGTCTGCGCAGCCGAATTGCCAACTTTGCGCTCCAGTTCGTTGGCAATCCCTATGTGTGGGGAGGAACCAGCCTGACAAACGGCGCAGACTGTTCCGGCTTTGTCCAGTCCGTGATGCGCAACTTCGGCATATCCCTCCCCCGTACATCCAGGGCCCAGTCGCAGGTGGGGGAGGCCATCAACTCCTCGGAGATGCAGCCCGGCGATCTGATTTTCTACGCGAACAGCAGCGGCACGGTCAACCATGTGGCTATGTATATTGGAAACGGGCAGGTGGTTCATGCCTCCAGCGCCCGGACGGGAATCAAAATCTCCAACTGGAACTACCGGACGCCGAAGGTGATCCGGCGGGTGCTGTAGCAATAGGAAGTGGAAAGAAGGGGGAAAGAACGTGAAGATTGACGAACTGCGCCGCCTGCTTCAGGCGGCGCACCGGGAAAACCTGGAGAAGGCATTTGTGGAAAGCTACAAACAGCTTCGCAAAGCCCAGAATTATTTTGCGCCAAACCGGGTGATTCCAAAGAACCAGCGGCCCAAATGGCGGTTTATGGTCAAAAATTTTATTAAGGAACTGGAAAAAATTCCGCCTGACAGTGAAAATTTTGCTGAATCCGTGCAGCTGATGGATCAGCTGTATGCATTGATCTGCCTGGCCCGCAATGTCTATTTGTTCTCCACAGATGATCCTTTCCGCTCCATTGGGTGGGAGGAAAAGCTGAAAACCCTAAAGCAATATGACAGAGGCAGGTATGAGCTGGAGGAGAACATTGATGAGCTGGGAGCTGTGATCCTGATGCTGTCTGCGGCTCTAGAAGAATGGAAGAAAGGAATTGACTACTATTTTAAGCATTCGAAGCGTCAAAACAGGTTGAAACAGCAGATGGAAAATTTTTGTTGACAAAATGGATAACCTTGGGTATAATAAATCCGTTGCCTGAGAGGGCGGCGGAACGCAGAAGTGGCGGAATTGGCAGACGCGCACGGTTCAGGTCCGTGTGGTAGAAATACCTTGTGGGTTCGACTCCCATCTTCTGCAGGCAAGAGCAGGAAGTCTTCGAAGAGGGCTTCCTGTTTTTTGTTGCAAATGCAACAGACATTTTTTGCCAGCGGAGATATAGTATAGACATCGGCCGGAGATGCCCGGCAGACGGGTTTGCCGGCACGGCGGGTAGTAATTTCAGGATAAATCGTCTATACTGTATAACAGTTCAGAACGTCGTTCAGAACAGTTGCTTTCGCAAAAGAATAAAAGACAAGAGAGGTAGGAGCTGCCATGCTTACATTGGAGAATCTCTCCTTCGAGGTCAATGACGAGAAGGGGGAAAAAGGAATTATAAAGGACATCAGCCTTACGGTGGGAGACGGAAAGTTCGTGGTCATCACCGGGCCGAACGGCGGTGGAAAGTCCACCATGGCCAAGCTGATTATGGGAATTGAACATCCGAATTCCGGACGCATCTATTTTGACGGCCAGGATATCACGGATATGAGTATAACGGATCGGGCAAATCTGGGCATCAGCTTTGCTTTCCAGCAGCCTGTGCGGTTTAAGGGCGTGCAGGTGATTGACCTGCTGCGTCTGGCGGCAAAGAAAAAACTCACCGTATCTGAGGCCTGTCAATACCTTGCCGAGGTGGGACTCTGCGCCAAGGATTATATCAATCGGGAGGTAAATGCCAGCCTTTCCGGCGGCGAGCTCAAACGGATTGAGATTGCCACAGTTCTGGCCAGATCTTCCAAGCTTTCCGTGTTTGATGAGCCGGAGGCGGGGATTGATCTGTGGAGCTTCCAGAACCTGATTCAGGTGTTTGAGCGCATGCGCCAGAAGACAAAGGGTTCCATCCTGATTATTTCTCATCAGGAGAGGATTTTGAATATCGCGGATGAGATTGTTGTGATTGCGGACGGCCAGGTGGTAAAACAGGGAAGCAGGGATGAGATTCTGCCGGAGATTTTGGGTACTGCTTCTGCGGTGGACGCCTGCAATGGAATCCAGCAGATTGAACAGTGACAGGGAAGGAGTGACAGGTATGGATCAGATACAGGAGAGAATTCTTGAAGAGGTGGCGGACCTTCACGGCGTGCCGGAGGGAGCCTACAATATACGGGCCAACGGCCAGATGGCCGGGCGGAGCACCACGGCCAACATTGATATTGTGACAAAGACAGATAAGCCGGGAATTGATATCCGGATCAAGCCGGGCACCAAGCATGAGAGCGTTCACATCCCGGTGGTGATCAGCGCCAGCGGCTTAAAGGAAGTGGTGTACAATGATTTTTATATCGGCCACGACGCGGATGTAGTGATTATTGCGGGCTGCGGCATCCACAACTGCGGCGTCCAGGATTCCGAGCACGACGGCGTGCACCGCTTCTTTGTGGGAAAAAACGCCCGGATGAAATATGTGGAGAAGCACTATGGCGAGGGGGACGGCAGGGGCCAGCGCATCCTGAATCCCCAGACCGAAGTCTATATGGAAGAGGGAAGCTACGCGGAGATGGAGATGGTTCAGATCAAGGGCGTGGATTCCACCAAGCGGACCAATCTGGCCAAGCTGGAGGCAGGTGCCAAGCTGATCGTGCGGGAGCGCCTTCTGACCCATGGAACCCAGGATGCGGAGAGTGATTATGTGGTAGAGCTTAATGGGGAGGATGCCAGCGCGGATGTGGTTTCCCGGTCTGTGGCAAAAGATAAGTCCCACCAGCTCTTTAAGTCCGAAATCATAGGGAATGCCAAGTGCAGCGGCCACACGGAGTGCGACGCTATCATCATGGATGACGCGAAGATCGTGGCGGTTCCCGGCCTGACGGCCAACAACCTGGACGCGGCGCTGATTCATGAGGCTGCTATCGGGAAAATTGCCGGGGAGCAGATTATAAAGCTCATGACTCTGGGCCTTACGGAAGAGGAGGCCGAAGCCCAGATTGTGAATGGATTCTTAAAGTAGAGAATATATTGGGAAAAAGAGCAGTAAGGGGGAGCCGCAGAGAGCAGGCGTGCCGAGAATGGGCAGCTGCAGGATTCGCCTGCGGTACCGCCTCCCTGCGGCCTGTCACATGGAAAATCAAAAGCGGGAAAATCTTTTAAATCTAGCCCTGGATACGCCCGAGGAGGAGCGGGCGCGCTCCATGGATTTGAATGTGGGCTATAACCGGGCGTCCCGGACATGGGAGCTGATTGTCCGCTACAGGGGGAGCTTAAAGTGGCTGGAGAATGCCGCAGGTGTACCGGAACCGGGAATACGGGTGAGTGAGCTGTCGGGCGGATATGCTGTCCTGCGGGTTCCGGAGGCAGCTGTGGACGCAGTGAGCCGTCTGGAGCAGATCGAATATATTGAAAAACCGAAGAGGCTGTTCTTCGCCGCAAATGAGGCGAGGACAGCCTCCTGCCTTTTGGGAGTGCAGCCGGGGACAGCAGAGGGGATGACAGATTCCGCCGGAGGGAGCAGTGCAGGGAGAATACGTCTTACCGGCCGGGGGGTTCTGGTGGCAGTGATTGACTCGGGAATCGATTATTTTCATCCGGATTTCCGGAACGCGGACGGAACCACCCGGATTCTCTATCTGTGGGACCAGGATCGGGGGGAGGTGTACACCCGGGAGGATATCAATGAGGCGCTTGCGTCCGGAAGCCGGAGCCGGGCGCTGGAGCGGGTGCCCTCCCGGGATGTAAGCGGCCACGGAACAGCGGTGGCCTCCATTGCCGCGGGAAACGGCAGGGAGAGCCGGGGCGTGTACCGGGGCGTGGCCTTTGCCAGCGAACTGTTGGTGGTGAAGCTGGGAACGCCCCTGTCGGACAGCTTTCCCAAGACGGCCCAGCTCATGGAGGCGCTGGATTTTGTCACGGCCCGGGCGAGGGAGCTGGGAGCGCCCCTTGCTGTGAATATCAGCTTTGGAAATACCTACGGGGCCCATGACGGAACCGGGCTTTTGGAGACATTTATGGACAGCGTGGCAGTGTCCGGCCGCTTTGTCCTGGTGGCCGGTTCGGGAAATGAGGGAGCCGGGGCGGGCCATACGGCGGGACGCCTGGAAGCAGGAAGGGAGCGGGACGTGGAGCTGTCCGTGGCTCCCTTTGAGACGGGAATGGGAGTCCAGCTGTGGAAGTCCTACGCGGACCAGTTCTCAGTCCGTCTTATCACCCCTTCGGGGGAGAGCCTGGGCCCCTTAGAGGAGCGTCTGGGTCCCCAGACCTGGGATGCGGGGGATACGAGGATTCTCGTATATTACGGAAAGCCCAGTCCCTACAGCCAGTCCCAGGAGGTATATTTTGATTTTATCCCCAGGAGAGAATATCTGGACAGCGGAATCTGGACGTTCCGCTTAATGCCCAGGGAGCTGGTGACAGGAGACTATAATCTATGGCTTCCCTCCCGGGGGATTTTAAATCCTGCAACCCGCTTTCTGCTCCCTGTGCCGGAGACAACCCTGACGATTCCCTCCACAGCCGCTCGCCTTATCACCGTGGGGGCTTATGACGATGCCTATCGGGCGTATGCGGACTTCTCAGGCCGGGGCTACACCCGGATGACCCGGCAGGTAAAGCCGGATGTGGCGGCCCCCGGCGTGGATATTGTGGCGGCAAGAAATGGCGGAGGGTATGAGGCGGTGACGGGCACCTCCTTTGCAGCACCTTTTGTCACGGGAAGCGCCGCCCTTCTGATGCAGTGGGGGATTGTGGATGGGAACGACCCGTTCCTTTACGGGGAGAAGGTGAAGGCGTACCTGATCCGGGGTGCCAGGCGGTTTCCCGGGTATGCGCCCTGGCCGAATCCGCAGATGGGGTGGGGCGCGCTGTGCGTGGAGGGGAGTTTGCCGGAGTAGGGCAAAGTTCCCTTCCCCCGCTCTGGAAAATTCTAGGGATCTATGATAAAATAGCCCCATAGATTTTGTAGTAAAAGGCAGAAACCCTCAATATAATATATAAAGATGGGAAGTGTGAGCATGAATATCCGGGAATCATTGGAGGCGCTGGAGGAACAGATTTTGAGCCCTTACGCTGCGTTCAGCAGCAGGACCCGCGGGCGGGAGCGGCCCGAAAAGCTGTGCGATATGCGGCCCGAGTACCAGAGGGACAGGGACCGGATTCTCCACTGCAAGGCATTCCGCAGGCTGAAGCATAAGACACAGGTATTTTTGGCGCCGGAGGGGGACCACTACAGGACGAGGCTGACTCATACCCTAGAGGTGTCCCAGATCGCCCGGACCATCGCCAAGGCCCTGCGGCTCAACGAAAGTCTGACTGAGGCCATCGCCCTGGGTCACGACCTGGGGCACACCCCCTTCGGCCATTCCGGCGAGTATATTCTGAACCAGATCTGCGAGGATGGATTTGCCCACTATGAGCAGAGTGTTCGGGTGGTAGAGGTTTTGGAAAAGGACGGCCAGGGGCTGAACCTCACCTGGGAGGTGCGGGACGGGATACGAAACCACCGGACCTCCGGGCATCCGTCCACCCTGGAAGGCGCGATTGTGCGGCTTTCGGACAAGATTGCCTACATTAATCACGATATTGACGATGCCATCCGCGCCAGGATGTTTGTGGAATCCGACCTGCCCGCCGAGTACACAGATGTTTTGGGGCACAGCGTCCGGGAACGGTTAAATACCATGATTCACGACATCATCGCAAACAGCATGGACAAGCCGCAGATTTCCATGTCCGAGGGCATGGAGGAGGCCATGCAGGGTCTGCGCCGGTGGATGTTTGCCAATGTATATAAAAATGAGATCCCCAAGGCCGAGGAGGGCAAGGCCCAGATGATGATTGCCCAGCTCTACGAGTATTACATGAAGCATGTGGACCAGCTTCCGACGGAATATGTGCTTCTCATTGTGAACGGCGGGGAGAAAAAGTCGCGGGTGGTCTGCGACTACATTGCGGGGATGAGCGATATCTATGCAATCGACCAGTTTGAGCAGCTTTTTGTGCCCAAGCGGTGGAATGTATATTGACGGCATGTCATACGGAAGGGAGAGAATTTCATGTACTATCCGGAGGAAGTCATAGAGGAAGTGAGAATGAAGAACGACATCGTGGATGTGGTCTCGGGATATGTGAAGCTCCAGAAGAAGGGAGCCAACTATTTCGGTCTCTGCCCCTTCCATAATGAGAAGTCCCCTTCATTTTCCGTTTCGCCGGGCAAGCAGATGTACTACTGCTTTGGATGCGGGGCCGGGGGAAATGTATTCACCTTTCTCATGGAGTATGAAAATTATACGTTTCAGGAGGCGCTCCAGAGCCTGGCAGACCGGGCCGGGGTGGCTCTTCCCAAGATGGAGTACGGGAAGGAAGCCAGGGAGCAGGCGGAATTTCGGGCCAGGCTTTTGGAGGTCAATAAGCTGGCGGCCAACTATTTTTACCATCAGCTAAAAGGGCCGCAGGGACGGCTGGGCTATCAGTATCTCCACGAAAAGCGCCGGCTCTCGGACCAGACGATTGTGCGGTTCGGTTTGGGCTATGCAAACAAAACCAGCGATGATCTTTACCGGTTTCTCAAGGAAAAAGGGTACGAAGACGCGTTTTTAAAAGAGACGGGACTTGTGACCGTAGAGGAGCGGGGCGGACGGGACAAGTTCTGGAACAGGGTCATGTTTCCCATTATGGATGTAAATAACCGGGTGATTGGCTTCGGCGGCCGGGTTATGGGGGACGGGGAGCCGAAATATTTGAATTCCCCGGAGACAAAGATTTTTGACAAGAGCCGGAGCCTGTATGGATTAAATTATGCAAGGACCTCCCGGGAGAAATACATGCTGGTCTGCGAGGGATATCTGGATGTGATTTCCCTGCACCAGGCGGGCTTCTCCAACGCGGTGGCCTCCTTGGGAACCGCGTTCACCACCCAGCATGCGGGCATTTTAAAACGGTATGTGGATCAGGTGATTCTCACCTATGACAGCGATGGAGCCGGTGTGAAAGCAGCTCTGCGGGCTATCCCCATTCTGCGGGAGGCGGGAATCTCCAGCCGGGTGCTGAACATGAAGCCCTACAAGGATCCGGATGAATTTATCGGAAATCTAGGGGCAGATGCCTTCCGCCAGAGGATAGAGGAGGCGAAAAACAGCTTCCTGTTTGAGATTGACGTGCTGAAATCGGGATATTCCATGGACGACCCGGAGCAGAAGACCCGATTTTACCAGGAGACGGCCAAAAAGCTTCTCCAGTTCGGGGAGCCCCTGGAGCGGGACAATTATCTGGAGGCTGTGGCGAAGGAACATATGATTCCTGCGGAGGAGCTTCGCCGCATGGTAAACCGCATGGGGATGCAGATGGGATTGAAGTCCGGCGAGGGCTGGCGGGAGGAGAACCGCCCGCAGCGGGGAGGCGAGGCCTCTTACAGCCGGGAGAGCGGCCAGGCGGTTCTCTCTCATCAGGGGGAGGAACTTGGAGCCGCTCCCGAGAGAAAAAGGCGCCCCAAGGCTCAGGCGCGGGAGGACGGAATCCGCCGCTCCCAGAGGTTGCTTCTCACATGGCTCATCGAGGACGAATCCCTATTTGATAAAATTGAGGGGATTCTCACCCCGGAAGATTTTGTGGAGGACCTTTACCGGCAGGTGGCCCGGCTGGTCTTTGAGGAGCACCGGGCGGGAAAGATCAATCCGGCAGACATCTTGAGCCGTTATATCAATGATGAGGATCAGTACAAGGAGGTGGCAGCGCTGTTCAATGCCAGCCTGGGGGACGGGCTGGACGGAACGGAACAGAAAAAAGCCTTTGAGGAGACGGTCTTGAAGGTGAAAAAGTACAGTTTGGATGCTGCCAGCCGGAATGCGAAGGATATTGCCCAGCTTCAGGAGATTATCAGACAGCAGGCGGCGCTGAAGACGCTCCGCATTTCATAGGGAGGAGGAGCAATTGTGGAAGGGACGATTGGATTCGAGGAGAAATTGAAATTACTTTTAGATGAGGCCAGAAAAAAGAAAAATGTGCTGGAGTACCAGGAAATCATGGACTTTTTTGGTGAAGACCGTCCTTTTGGGGAGAAGCTCGACCAGCTCTTTGATTTTTTAGAGCAGAATAAAGTGGATGTGCTCCGGGTGGATGCAGGGGGAGATCTGGACGCGGAACTATTTTCCGAGGAGGAGATGAGCCTGGAGGACACGGAGGAGCTGGAAGCAAGTCTTTTCGATCTGACCGTGCCCGAAGGGGTGAGCCTGGAGGATCCGGTGCGCATGTATCTGAAGGAAATCGGAATGATTCCCCTGCTGAACGCGGAAGAGGAGATTGACCTGGCCAAGCGGATGGCCATGGGCGATGAGGCGGCCAGAAAACGTCTGGCCGAGTCCAATCTGCGCCTGGTGGTGAGTATCGCCAAGCGGTATGTGGGGCG
>CALWBS010000169.1 GCA_944376135.1 uncultured Enterocloster sp. | reverse complement strand
ACGGTGACGAACATTGCCCAGGGGTGCGGATTTGAGAATCTGTCCTACTTTAACCGGCTGTTTAAACGGAGATACGGGATGACGCCGGGACAGATGCGGCAGAGGATGGGACGGGAAGCGCCGCAGTGAGGGTGCGGCGGCAAGCAGCGCCCCGGCAGGATCCTCTCTGGCGGAGGCACCCAGGCTGGGAGGAAATCGCGGCGTATGCCCTTGGCTTGTTCTTCCATCTATGGTATGATAGGGGCGTTTAGGAACAATGGGAAAGGAGCACGGCAAGATGAGAGAGTGCGGCATACTGCTTCCGGTTGCCAGCCTGCCGTCCCGGTACGGCATCGGTGCGTTTTCTAAGGAGGCATTTCAATTCGTAGACCAGCTGAAGGAGGCGGGGCAGCAGTATTGGCAGATTCTGCCGCTGGGGCCCACAGGCTATGGGGATTCGCCCTACCAGGCATTTTCCGCCTTTGCGGGGAACCCCTATTTTATAGATTTGGAGCAGCTGATAAAAGAAGCGCTTCTCACAGAAGAAGAATGCGGGGCTGCTGATTTTGGGACGGACAGTCGGTATATTGATTATGGGAAACTGTATGCGGGAAGGTTTTTACTTCTTCGGAAAGCGTATGAGCGGTGGAAGCGGGCGGAGCTTGGGAGCGGCGAGGCGGATGCGGTTCACAGACGGGCAGAAAAGCTTCTCGGGGAGGAAACGCGGGAATACTGCTTTTATATGGCGGTGAAGAATGCTTTTGGGGGAAAGAGCTGGAGCCTCTGGGATAAGGACATCCGCCTGGGAGAGAAAGAAGCCCTCAGGGAGTACAGAGAAAGGCTGACGGATGAGATCGGATTTTATGAGTTTCAGCAGATAAAGTTTGAAGAGCAGTGGAGAAAGCTGAAACGCTATGCCAATGCCAGGGGAATACGCATCATCGGGGATATTCCCATCTATGTGGCCTTTGACGGGGCGGATAGCTGGCTGCACGCGGATCTGTTCCAGTTTGACGGAGAGAATTTCCCCGCAGCGGTGGCGGGCTGCCCGCCGGATGCGTTTTCCGCCACGGGACAGCTCTGGGGCAATCCTTTGTACCGCTGGGAGCGTCACCGGGAGACAGGATATCGGTGGTGGATGCGGCGGATGGAATACAGCTTCGGGCTCTACGATGTGGTGCGGGTAGACCATTTTCGGGGATTCGAATCTTATTATTCCATACCGTACGGGGATCCAACGGCTGAGAACGGACACTGGGAGAAGGGACCGGGCATGGAATTGTTTGTGCGGATGCAGGAGTATTTTGGGAAGAAACGGCTCCCCATCATTGCGGAGGATCTGGGCTTTCTCACGCCGGCAGTACATAAGCTTCTGCGGGAGAGCCGTTTTCCGGGGATGAAGGTTCTCGAATTTGCCTTTGACGACACGGAGGACAGCGATTATCTGCCCCACAAATACAAAGAGAACTGCGTGGTCTATACAGGCACCCATGACAATGACACGGCGGCGGGCTGGTTCGCTTCCCTGGGAAGGCACGACCGGCGGTTTGTGCGGGAGTATCTGGGACGCAGGGAGAAGGGATCGAGGGATATTCACTGGGATCTGATCCGCCTGGCGCTCGCCAGCACGGCACGGCTGGCGGTGATTCCTATGCAGGACTATCTGGGGCTTGGCTCTGAGGCAAGGATCAATGTTCCCTCCACCCTGGGGGAGAACTGGCGGTGGAGGCTGCTTCCAGGCGAAGTGACAGAGGAGCTCTTGGAGAAATGCCGCCGGATGGCGCAGGTGTATGGGCGGGCGTAAGGTGCAGCAGAAAGCGGGGGCCCGCCAGGAGGCGGTCTTAAAGAAATCTTTTGGTATTTTTCCGTAAATTATCATGCATTTCCTGCTTATTTCTGATAAAATAAAAATGGAATATAGTATGTGCGGACGATTTTTCGCGGATGCGGGAATTCTATAGGAGATAAGTGAGGAGGTGGAACAGCATGAAGCGATGGATGTTTGCCATTGGAGCAGGACTGTGGATATCCGCCCTGGCACCGGGGCTTTCGGTTACGGCTCAGGCGGAATGGGTGGAGGAGGATGGGGAGCCCCATTTTCTTGACAGCAGCGGAAACCGGGTGAAGAGCGACTGGCGCACAAGAGATGGAATTTCCTACTACCTGGACAGTCAGGGAAATGTGGCCACGGATACTTGGATTCAAAATACCTATTATGTGGATTCGCAGGGGGCTATGGTAAAGAACAGCTGGGTGGAGGAGGACGGAGAGAGCGGCCTCAAAGAAGCGGGCTGGTATTACCTGGGCCAGGACGGAAAGGTGGAGAAGGATAAGTGGAAGACCATAGAAAATTTCCGCTATTCCTTTGACAGCGACGGAAAGATGCGCACCGGATGGCACTATGAAGACGGAGAGGTCTACTATCTGGGAGATCCGGACGAGGGATTTGCCCGGACCGGCTGGCAGTTTTTGGAGTACAGCGAACGGAACCGGCCGGCGGAAGGAGAGATTTCCCGTGCGCTTTCAGAGGGGGACGGCAGAGGGCGCTGGTTTTATTTTCAGAATAACGGCAAGGCGAAGCGATCCCCGGCCGGCTCCTATAAGGCGGAGACCATTGACGGGCGCAGGTATTATTTTGACGCAAATGGGATGATGCGCACCGGCTGGCTGGCGGTTCGCGACCAGGCAGAGCCGGGGGATGCGGTGGGCATCAGCCGTTTCGTGTACCTGGGCGGCCGGGATGAGGGCGTGATCAGACGGCAGTGGATGGAGCTGACGGATCATCCCTGGGATTCGGATTCCCGAAGCGCCCTGGCGGTGACGAGCGAGGAGTACGAAGGGCCTAAGGAGGGCGAGGCGTGCCGCTATTACTTTAAGAGTGACGGGACGCCGGCGTTTCTGCCGAAGGACGCGGCTTCTCTGAAGCAGGCGGTGACAGAGATTGACGGGGAGAGCTATCTGTTTGACCCGTACGGCTGCCTGCAGACCGGACTTGTCCGGGTGGGCGGGTCGACCGGATATTTTGGCCCGGAGGATTCCGACGGGACCATGCGCTGCGGCCGGGTGGAGAATGTGACAGACCGCTTGGGCCGGAGCTTCACTGGCTATTTTTCTACTGCTGGTTCTGATAAAGGGCAGGGGTTCAGCGGTGAGAAGGACGGCGCCCTTTACTGGCGGGGGATTATGGTGACAGCGAAGGAGGGAACGGATGTGCAGCCGTTTTTGGTGAACGGGAAGGTCTATCTGGTGAATGAGTCGGGCCGCGTCCAGACAAACGAGAAGGCTTATTCTTCTGAGGGAAAATACGCCTACCGGATAGAGAACGGAACCGTGTATAAAACGGATGAAGAGGGAGAGAAGACAGAGGAGGTCAAGACAGGAAAGTCTCTTCCGGCGGTATCCTTTGCGTACGTGTACTGATTATGTAACCGTTCAGACGGCGGGCATCTGATTACAAATTTTTTAAGGTTGTCTTTCGGTTTTTCCCCGGTTATTGACCTGGTCATGACCGGGGATTATGATTGGGGAAAAGAGAAAGACAAAGGACGGAATGGTCATGGAAGAGAGACAGTACCGAATCGGAGAGATGGCAGAGATGACTGGGCTTACCAGGGATACCCTCCGGTTTTACGAAAAAAAGGGTGTGATTGCGGCAAAGCGCAGGGAGAACGGTTACCGCTATTATACCGAACGAGATATGTATAAGCTCATGAGCATCTGCTATCACCGGAAGATGAATGACAGCCTGCAGACCATTGAGGGAATCGTATCCCACTGTTCTTTGGAATCCAAGAGAGAGCATATTCTGCGGCGCAAGGAGGAGGAAGAGCAGGAGATCCGGAACCACTGCCGGGCGCTGACCAGACTCAGGCTTACGGAATGGGATTTGGACGCGGTGGAGCAGAATTTATACAGCTGCGTAATCCGCAAGTTTCCCAAGGCGTATATTTTGGGAACCTATATGGATTTTACCCAGGGGCTCACAAACTGGTTTAATCTCTCCATAAAGAATCCGGTTTTGGATATGGCCTATTTTTACAGTACCTATTCATATGCAAAGGAAAAAGGGATTGATTACAGAGATACCCGGCTGCTGTTTTATCAGGGGCTGGACTATGAGACGGAGAAATTTTTGACGGAAAAAGAGTATGCCATGACGGAAGAACGGGAATGCCTGTATTCTGTGGTGCAGTCTGCAAATATAGCCCCGGAGACTGCGGATGTGGAAGAACTGTATCGGAAGGGAGAGGAGTTAGGGGTTGGGACAGAGGACCGGTTTTACTGCAATCCCATGGGAAGCTTTTTTAGGGACAATTCCCGGTATTCCTACGTGGAAATCTATATCCCGATAAAATGAGGAGGCCCCGACTGTCAGACAGCCGGGGCAATTATGAAAAATCTATGTGCAATTCTACTAGCAACCATATGTGTTGGATGATTTGTATTATGTAATTAGTATAAAAAGTAAATGTGAACGGAATATGAATTTGTTGTAAACAGATTTTGAAAAAGTATGGTTGTTCGCGGGGAAACATCTGTGCTATACTTAAACCATATAAGATTTTTGTGAGACAGAGGAGCGGTACATGGAAGGGATAAAAAGAAAAACACTTGTGATCGGACATCGGAATCCGGACACGGATTCCATCTGTTCGGCCATCTGCTATGCCAATTTAAAGCGCTGTGCCACTGGGGATGAATATGTTCCGGCCAGGGCGGGACAGGTCAATCGGGAGACACAGTTTGTGCTGAATTATTTTGGAGTTGAAGAGCCAAAGCTGGTGGAGGATGTTCGGACTCAGGTCAAGGATATAGAAATCCGCAAGACCAAAGGGGTGGCGGATACGATTTCCTTAAAAAAGGCCTGGAACATCATGCAGGAGAATAATGTGGTGACTATTCCGTCGGTGCGGGAGGACGGCATGCTGGAGGGGCTGATTACCGTAGGGGACATCACCAAGACATACATGAATATTTACGACAGCAGCATTTTATCCAAGGCGAATACCCGGTATTCGAACATCATAGAGACGCTGGAGGCGGATCTCTTGGTGGGCGACGCGGACGCGTATTTTAACCAGGGAAAGGTGCTCATCGCGGCAGCGAATCCGGATTTGATGGAGTTTTATATTGAGCCGCATGACCTGGTGATTCTGGGAAATCGGTATGAGTCCCAGCTGTGCGCCATTGAGATGGGAGCGGACTGTATTATCGTGTGCGAGGGAGCGGGCGTCTCCATGACGATCAAGAAGTTTGCCCAGGATCGGGGCTGTACGGTGATTGCTACCACCTATGACACGTACACGGCTGCTCGTCTGATTAACCAGAGCATGCCCATCAGCTATTTTATGACCAGGGAGCACCTGATTACATTCAACAGCGATGACTATACCGATGAGATACGGGATGTGATGGCCAGCAAGCGGCACCGGGACTTCCCGATTCTGGATAAGGATGGGCGCTATCTGGGAATGATTTCCCGCAGAAATTTGCTGGGAGCCCGGGGAAAGCAGGTGATTCTTGTAGATCACAATGAAAAGAACCAGGCGGTGGCCGGGATTGAGAGCGCAGAGATCCAGGAGATCATCGATCATCACCGTCTGGGGACTGTGCAGACCATGGCGCCGGTATTTTTCAGAAATCAGCCGCTGGGCTGTACGGCGACGATTATTTATCAGATGTACCAGGAGGCGGGGATCGAGATTGAGAAGAAGATTGCAGGCCTTCTGTGCAGTGCAATTATCTCCGACACGCTGCTGTTCCGCTCACCTACCTGCACGGCGGTGGACGAGGCGGCGGCCCGCACGCTGGCTAAGATTGCCGGATTGGATATTGAGGCCTATGCCATGGAGATGTTCAGCGCGGGAAGCAATTTAAAGGACAAGACGGACGAGGAGATTTTCTATCAGGACTTCAAGCGGTTTACGGCAGGAAAGGCCATGATCGGCGTGGGACAGATCACATCGCTGAACGCTGAGGAGCTGCGCAGTCTGAAAGAGCGCATGGTCACCTTTATGCACGGGGCCGGGGAGCGAAATGGTCTGGACATGGTGTTCTTCATGCTGACAAACATTTTGACAGAGTCCACAGAGCTCATATGCCAGGGTCAAGGCGCCCTGCAGCTTGCAGCCAAGGCCTTCCACCAGGATGTGGAGGAGGAACAGGAGCCGGTGCTGGGGCTGCCGGGGGTGGTGTCCCGCAAGAAGCAGCTGATTCCGGAGCTGATGCTGGCGGAGCAGGAGTAAAAGCAGCGTATTTTGGCCTGCATGTTAGGAGGAAATGTGATGAGCAAGGAATATTGGAAGCCGGGCAATATGCTCTATCCGGTGCCCGCAGTGATGGTGAGCTGCGGCCGGGAGGGGGAAAAGCCGAATATTATTACAGTGGCTTGGGCGGGGACCATCTGCTCGGACCCGCCCATGGTCTCCATTTCCGTTCGCAGGGAGCGGTATTCTTATGAAATAATCCGGGAGACCGGAGAGTTTGTGATAAACCTGGTAAACCGGGAGTTAGTCCGGGCCGCGGATTACTGCGGAGTGAAATCCGGCCGGGATGTGGACAAGTTTCAGGAGATGCGGCTGACCGCGCAGCCGTCCCGGTATGGGAAGGCGCCGGGAATCGGAGAGAGCCCGGTGAATCTGGAGTGCCGGGTGACAGACCGGCTGGAGCTGGGAAGCCACGACATGTTTCTTGCGCGGATAGAGGGTGTGGCTATTGACGGAAAATACATGGATGAGAAGGGAAAGTTCCATCTAAATGACGCGGGCCTGGTGAGCTATTCTCATGGGGAGTATTTTGAGCTGGGAAAGAAGCTGGGAAGCTTTGGCTGGTCGGTGCGCAAGAAGGAGAAAGGAGGACGGCGCTCTTAATGAAACCGAATATTACGATGATCGGGATGCCCTCCTCCGGAAAGAGCACCATCGGCGTGCTGCTGGCAAAGCGCCTGGGCTTTTCTTTTGTGGATGTGGATATCGTGATCCAGGAGAAAGAGGGACGTCTTTTAAAGGAGATTATCGCCCAGGAGGGGATGGACGGCTTTCTGGCTGTGGAAAACCGCATTAATGCGGAGCTTGCCGTGGTGCGGTCCGTGATTGCACCGGGCGGGAGTGTGATTTATGGAAAAGAGGCCATGGAAAACCTGCGGCGCATCAGCGAGGTGGTCTACCTGAAAATGAGCTACGAGGAGATGGAACGGCGCATCGGAAACGTGGTGGACCGGGGCGTGGCCTTAAAGCCCGGCTATACCCTCAGGGATTTGTACGAAGAGCGGGTTCCCTACTATGAGAAGTACGCAGACATCGTCATCGACGAGGAGGGGAAAACGCTGGGGGAGACAGTGGATGAGCTGCGCGCCATCATTGAGAAGATGATGGCGCGGAACGGGGGCTGTGCTGTCAGGAGGGAGCAGAGGCGCAGGTGAGGAACGCCTGCACGGCCCGGGAGAGATACCGGTTTCTCTTGTAGTAAAAGTGAACGCTTCGGGCAGCTTCCCGGTGTCTAAGTTTGAAGAAGACCAGGTTTTCATTGACAGGCACCCGGTTGATCAATATGTCGCCGGTGAAGGAGATGCCCATGCCGTAGGAGGACAGGTTGTAGGCGGTAATCTGCTGGTCCAGCTTGAGGCGTATATGGGGAGTGAAGCGGGCATCCCGACAGAGGTGTTCCGCCCGGCTGCGGGTATCGTTGCCGGATTTTAAAAATAAAAAGGGATCTTCCTGGAAAAAATCCAGGGGTACAGGGGCTGTTTCCTCTTTGAGGTGACGGCCTTTTCGTATGTCCTGGGCAGTGAGAGAGAACGCCGCTGCCCGGGCTGCAGAAGAGAATGTTTTCGGCACAGTGAGAACCAGATGCTCCTCGCAGACAAAGTTGCTCTCGTAGATGGAGGGATCCATGGAGCTGTTGTCAATCATCAGATCCAGCTGTCCGGAAAAGAGCTTCTCTGTGAGTTCCTCGGTGCTGGCCTCGGTCAGCCGGATGTCCACGGCCGGATATCGGGCGGTGAACCGGGAGAGAATGGGGGGCAGAAGGAAGGATACAAAGAGGTTGGTGCCGCCGATGGAGATGGAGCCGGTGCGCAGCTCATTTAAATCGTTGACATAGTTCTGAAATCCATTTTCCACATCCAGAATCATCTCCACGGCCCGGATATATTCCCGGCCCGGCTCAGTTAAGCGGATGGGGCTGGTGCTTCGGTCAAAGATGGGAAATCCTGCCTCCTGCTCCGCCTTTTTGACAGCAGCGCTTAAAGACGGCTGGGAGATATAGAGATTCCTGGCGGCCTTTGAAAAACTCATTTCTTTATATACTTCGTAGACGTAGCGCATTCCCTGAAACATGGCTTCTCCTATAGATAAATATCTATAATAATTATATTCTTATATGTATTTGCCTCTATTGTACTGCGAAACTATAATGAAGGCAAGAAGGAGGTTGTCATGCGCATTATGGAAAATGAGAGAAAATACAGGACAGAGCACGATTCTATCGGATCAAAAGAGGTGCCGGCAGACGCCTACTACGGGGTGCAGACTCTGCGGGCCGCGGAGAATTTTTACATAACCGGGCTGAAAATGCAGCCGGAACTCATCAACAGCGTGGCCCAGATAAAAAAGGCTGCGGCGATCACCAATTTTGAAGTGGGAGAGCTGGATAAGCAGAGGACGGACGCCATTGTGAAAGCCTGCGATGAGATTATTCGGGGGAAGCTTCACGACCAGTTTATTGTGGACCCCATCCAGGGCGGGGCAGGGACTTCCCTGAATATGAATGCCAATGAGGTGATCGCCAATCGGGCAATTGAACTTCTGGGCGGAAACAAGGGAGACTACAGCTTGGTCAATCCCAATGACCATGTGAACTTCGGTCAGTCTACCAACGATGTATTTCCCTCCTGCGGAAAGATGGCGGCGCTCAAGCTTTTGGACGGGGCCAGAGAGCAGCTCATCCGGCTCCAGGAGGCTTTGGAGAATAAGGCGGCGGAGTTTGACCATGTAATCAAGATGGGGCGTACCCAGCTACAGGACGCGGTGCCCATCCGGCTGGGCCAGGAGTTTCGTGCCTACAGCACGGCGGTGCGGCGGGATGTGCGCCGGTTTGAGAATGCCAAGGACGAACTGCGCACTCTGAATCTGGGCGGCACGGCCATCGGCACCGGGCTCAATGCGGATGTGCAGTATTTTAAGCGGGTGGTGAAGAATATTTCCATTCTCACGGGTCAGGATCTGGTGCAGTCTTATGATTTGATTGATGCCACCCAGAACTTGGACAACTACGCGTCGGTGTCAGGGATTGTAAAGACCTGCGCGGTGAACCTGTCCAAGATGTCCAATGATCTGCGCCTCATGTCTTCTGGACCCCGGACGGGGTTCGGGGAGATCAATCTGCCGGCCCGGCAGAACGGCTCTTCCATCATGCCGGGAAAGATTAATCCGGTAATCCCCGAGGTGGTGAACCAGGTGGCTTTCAATATCATCGGAAATGACATGACCATTACAATGGCAGCGGAGGCCGGCCAGCTGGAGCTGAATGCGTTTGAACCCATTATTTTTTACAACTTGTTTGAGTCTATTGAGACGCTGACCTGCGCGGTGAAAACCCTGGTGGACAACTGCATCCTGGGCATCACAGCTAATGAGGAGCACTGCAGGGAGCAGGTAAATAACAGTATTGGCATTGTCACGGCCATCTGCCCTTATGTGGGGTATGAGAAGGCGGCAGAGGTTGCCAAGGAGGCTCTGAGAACCGGGAAGGCGGTGAAGACCATTATCCTGGAACAGGGACTCATGAGCGAGGAGCAGGCGGATGAGGTCTTGGACCCTTATACCATGACGGAACCGGGAATTCTGGGAAAAAGCAAACAGGTTGTAGGGATGCGGGAGATGGGATATAATGAAAAGTGACAATTCCAGTAAATAACGCAAAGGAGGACCAGAATGAAACCAGTTGAACTCAGGGAAAATTTTTATTGGACGGGAATTATGGATGAGAAACTGCGGGTATTTGATATTATTATGTACACGGAGTTCGGCACCACCTACAATTCCTATGTGATGAGGACCGCGGGAAAGACTATCCTTTTTGAGACCGCCAAGGCCGCATTTTTTGAGGAGTATCTGGAGGGCTTAAAAGAGGTCACTGACGTGAGGAAAATTGACTATCTGGTGGTAAGCCACACGGAGCCGGATCATGCGGGAAGCGTGGAGCGCCTTTTGGAGTACAGCCCGCAGATGAAGATTGTGGCTACGCCCTGTGCCATCAGCTTTTTGAAAGAGATTGTGAACCGAGATTTTGTAGGTCTGCCGCTCAAGGACAACCAGGAGATGCCGATCGGGAACCGAACCCTGCAGTTTCTGGCTGTGCCTAATCTTCATTGGCCGGACACCATGTACACTTTTATCCGGGAAGAGCAGATTCTGGTGACCTGTGACTCTTTCGGCGCCCACTACTGCCTGCCCCAAGTGGTGTCCACCGCCATTACGCATGAGGAGGATTACCAGAAGGCTCTGAAATATTATTATGACTGCATCATCGGTCCCTTTAAGCCCTTTATGCTGGCAGCTCTGGACCGGGTGGAGGATATGGATATTACTATGATCTGTACGGGCCACGGTCCGGTACTGGTGGGAGAGCGCATCCGGAGAGTCATGAATCAGTACCGGCAGTGGTCCCAGAACGCAAATCCCAACACAAAAAAGACCGTGCTCATCCCTTATGTGAGCGCTTACGGCTATACGGGCATGCTGGCGGAGCGGATTGGCGAGGGCGTGAAGGACAGCGGAGATATTGATGTGCGCATATATGACATGGTGAAAGCGGACGGCGCCAAAGTCCGGGAGGAGATGCAGTATGCGGACGGCATTCTTCTGGGAACTCCGACCATTTTAGGGGACGCCCTAAGGCCCATCTGGGAGCTGGCCCTGGACATGTCCCCGGGCGTGTGGGCGGGAAGGCACGGCGGTGTGTTCGGAAGCTACGGCTGGAGCGGGGAAGGGGTTCCCAACTTGACGAAACGGCTGGAGCAGCTGAAGATGAAAGTGGAGCCGGGATTGAGAGTCCGCTTTAAGCCCAGCCAGGCGGACTTGGTGAGCGCCTATGAATACGGATACCGGTTCGGCTGCGCGGTTCTCAAGAAGGAGCCGGTTATGCCCAAAAAGCAGGGAAGCCGCCGTCTGGTAAAATGTCTGGTCTGCGGTGAAATATTTGACGCCTCCCTTGAAATTTGTCCTGTCTGCGGCGTGGGCAAGGAAAACTTTGTGTCCGTGGAGGAAGAGGTGACGGATTTTACCAACAATACGGAGGAATTTTACCTGATTCTGGGAAATGGAGCAGCGGGATTTTACGCGGCAAAAGCCATACGGGAGAGGGATAAGACGGGAACCATTGTCATGATTTCGGACGAGCCCTACCCCTCCTACAATCGTCCCATGCTGACAAAATCCATCGTGGCGGGCCTGGAGGCAGATCAGATTGCCATGGCGGACAAGGCCTGGTACGATGCCCACCAGGTCTATCAGATGCTGGAAAAGCGGGCGGTGGCGATTCACAAGGATGACCACACCGTGGAGCTGGACGACGGCAGCCGGATTTTCTATACAAAGCTGATCTATGCGCTGGGAAGCGAGTGCTTTATTCCGCCGATTCCGGGAACCAGTCTTCCCCAGGTGACGGCTATCCGCCGTCTGGACGATGTGAGAAAGCTGGAGGGCCTGATGGCTCAGAGCCGGGAGGCCGTGGTGATCGGAGGAGGCGTTCTGGGTCTGGAAGCGGCCTGGGAATTAAAAAAGAGCGGCCTGGCGGTCACAGTTTTGGAGGCTGCCCCTGTGCTCATGGGCAGGCAGCTTGACGGGGAAGCCGGGGAAATCTTAAAGAATATTGCGGCACAGCAGGGAATTTCGATTTATACCGGGGCCAATGTGAGCGGGATTGAGGGAACGGATAAGGTGGAGGCAGTATGCCTGGCGGACGGAACCCGCATTCCTGCCCAGCTGGTAGTTATCTCCGCCGGAGTCCGGGCAAATGTAGGGCTGGCCAGAGAGATGGGACTCACTGTGGGCCGGGCGGTTACAGTCAACCGGGCGATGGAGACCAGCGAGCCCTCGGTTTATGCCTGCGGTGACTGCGCGGAATACGAGGGAATGAATTATGCCATCTGGCCCCAGGCTATGGAGCAGGGCAAGGTGGCCGGAGCCAATGCGGCGGGGGACAGTCTGGAATATGAGCCTGTGTCCGCGGCGCTCACCTTCCATGGCATGAACACGGCTCTCTTTGCGGCGGGAGACAACGGAAAAAATCCCCATCTCCTCTATAAAACCGCAGAGTTTAAGGATATGGGGAAGGGGTATTACCGGAAGTATTTCTTTTTAAACAACCGTCTCTGCGGAGTGATTCTCCTGGGCGATCTCTCCCAGATGGCCTCCATGAGCCAGGCCCTTGCAGCGCACGCCTCCTACGAGGAGATTATGGAGAAACAGCCTTCTGGTCGAGCTCTCTCATAATTCCCCGAAGAACCACGGACGCCAGGATGAAGGTGCCGATGTCGGCCAGGGGCTGAGCCAGCTGAATGCCCAGAATTCCCAGGATGGGTGTCAGGATTAAGAGGGCGGGAATGAGGAAGAGCCCCTGGCGTCCGATGGACACCACGGTGGCCCGAAACCCGTAGCCGATGGACTGGGGGGTCATATTTCCCATGGTGATGACCCCCTGAAGCGGCAGGGTGATGAGCTGGAGGCGCAGGGCCAGAGTTCCGATGCGGATTACATCCGGGTCACCCCGGCGGAACAGGGCGATAATTTCCCCGGAGAGCAGCAGGCCGATGACGCAGAATACAAGGAGAACTACGGTGCTCACCTTGATGCAGAACCAGCAGGCTGCCTTTACGCGCTTGTAGAGACCGGCCCCGAAGCAGTAGCTGCACACGGGCTGAAATCCTTGGCCAAAGCCGATGATGGCAGAGTTGATGAACATCATAAAGCGGTTTACAATGGACATGGCCGCGATAGCCGCATCGCCGTAGGGATGGGCCATGACATTCATAATAATGGTGGCGGCACTGGCAATTCCCTGGCGCCCCAGGGAGGGAAGCCCGCAGTATATGATTTCTTTGTAGATGGACAGGCGGGGCCGGAAATTTTTGATGCGGATGGTGATGCAGTCATGCCGGAAATTGCACATGCACACCAGGATGCAGAAGCTGATAAACTGGGAGATTCCCGTGGCAAGGGCAGCGCCTGCGGTTCCCATGCCAAAGGTGAAAATGAATACAGGGTCCAGTCCCATGTTGATAAAGCCGCCGGCTGTGATTCCGAACATGGCAAAGAAGGCCTTTCCCTGGAAGCGGAGCAGATTGTTCATAATAAAAGAGCAGATCATGAAGGGAGCTGCCAAAAGGATATAGAAGGCATAGTCCTCCGCATAGGGCGCGATGGTAGGGGTGGCTCCCAGGAAATAGACGATGGGAGTAAGATTTATGGTGCCGAATACGGCGATGAAGAGTCCTATAAGCATTCCGGTAAAGAAGGCGATGGAGGCGATTTTTTCAGCCTGCTCCCGCTTTCCGGCGCCGATAGAGCGGGCGATGATGTTGCCGCTTCCCATGCCCACCATGAAGGACAGAGCCTGGATGATGGACATGGCTGAGAAGATAATGCCCACGGCCCCGGAGGCGCTGGTGCCAATCTGGCTCACAAAGAATGTGTCTGCCATGTTGTAGATGGAGCTTACCAGCATGCTGATGATGGTGGGGACGGCCAGCCTGGGGATGACCTTTTCCACAGGATCATGGGCCATAGAATAATACTGATCATGTTCTTCTGTCTGCTGTTTCAAGATAGCCACCTCATTTTCCGATTGTCTTATGTGCGATTTCTATATATTATAACATAAAATTTTTTTCCTGCCAGCGGCCGAAACAGATTTTGATGGAAAGACAAAGGGAGGCATCCTCTAGCTGGAGCAGCAGTGCCGGTTTCCGAGCCGAGCGGAGGCCGGTTGACAGGCAGAGACGGCGGTGCTAGAATGAAACTCATGAACGGCCGGCGGCTGTTTAAGGTACGGATATGCCGGAAGAAAGGAAGGGTGTCATGAGGATATACGGTTCAATTACGGAACTGGTCGGAAGGACCCCGCTGCTGGAGCTTGCCAATTATGGAAGAGCAGAAGGGGCGGGAGCGCGGATACTTGCCAAGCTTGAGTACCTGAATCCGGCGGGAAGCGCCAAGGATCGGGTAGGGCTGGCAATGATCGAGGATGCGGAAGAAAAAGGCCTTTTGAAGCCGGGAGCGGTTATTATTGAGCCTACCAGCGGGAACACGGGCATTGGCCTGGCGGCAGTGGCAGGGCCCCGGGGCTATCGTCTGATTCTGACCATGCCTGATACCATGAGCGTGGAGCGCAGGAGCCTTCTCAAGGCCTATGGGGCGGAAGTGGTTTTGACGGACGGGGCAAAGGGAATGCAGGGGGCTATTGATAAGGCCCAGGAGCTGGCACGGGAGATTCCGGGAAGCTTTATTCCCGGACAATTTACGAATCCTGCCAACCCGGAGGCGCACCGCAGGACTACAGGGCCGGAGATATGGGAGGATACGGAAGGAACCGTGGACATCTTCGTGGCTTCTGTGGGAACCGGCGGGACAATCACGGGAACCGGAGAGTATTTGAAGTCTCAGAATCCGGATGTTCGTGTGGTGGCTGTGGAGCCGGCGGACTCCCCGGTACTGTCCGGAGGTAAGGCAGGACCTCACAAGATTCAGGGGATTGGAGCCGGATTTGTGCCCGAGATTTTGAATACCAGCGTTTATGACGAGGTGATCCGGGTGGAGAGCGAGGCGGCTTATCGGGCCGGCCGTATGCTGGCAAAAACAGAGGGGGTTCTGGCAGGCATTTCCTCGGGGGCAGCGCTCAGCGCGGCCCTTGTTCTGGCAAAGCGCCCGGAAAATGCGGGGAAGTGCATTGTGGTTCTCCTGCCGGATACCGGAGACAGATATCTCTCCACGGAGATGTTTTCCGAGGTGTGACGGGCACTAAACGCAGGCTGTTTTGGCCCGCCGGTCTTTGCCGGCCGCCGGGCCATGGGCAAATTTTGAGAAAATTGAGGAGACAGTTATGACATTTACTTATCCGGCTGTGTTCGTTCCCCGCGGGGAAGGTACAGGCTTTGATGTGGAATTTCCGGATTTGGAGGGCTGCAGAGCAGCGGGTCCGGATCTGGAGGATGCGGTGGAAAACGCAAGGGATGCGGCGTACAACTGGCTGATGGTGGAGATTGAGGATGAGACGTATGAGTTTCCGGCTCAGTCCCATGTGGAGGATATTGCTCTTCCGCCGGATGCTTTTATCAAGCAGATTCGGGTGACGGTGAAGCTCATGCCGGATAATGATTAAGCGCGGCAGGCAAGCAGCGGCATATGTCAAAATATTATTGACATATGCCGCTTATTCATTTATAATACTATTAATGACATATGTCAATAATATTGAAAGAGGGAGGGGATGCGTTGGCAAGGCCGTGCAAGAGGAGAAGAGTCTGCGGAAAGCCGCCCTGTGCGTATTTTGGACCGGAGGGAGAAAAGCAGAACATTGTGGTTATGACTCTGGATGAGTTTGAGACGATCCGGCTCATTGACTGGGAGGGTATGACCCAGGAGCAGTGTGCTGTGCAGATGGATGTGGCGAGAACCACGGTGCAGGCAATTTACGGCAGCGCCAGGACTAAGGTGGCAGAATGCCTGGTCTTTGGCAAGGGCCTGCGGATTGAAGGGGGAGAGTACATGCTCTGTGACGGCAGGCGCCAGGGATGCAGCCGGACCTGTCCAAGGACATGGCTGCGCGAGGCGCAGCCATCCCAGGAGAAGTATGTGAGAGAAGAGAAATCAGGAGGAGATTTGAAGATGAAGATCGCAGTTACATTTGAGAATGGAAATATTTTTCAGCATTTTGGCCACACGGAACAGTTTAAGATCTATCAGGCGGAGGACGGAAAGATTGTGAGCTCCCAGGTGGTGGATACCCAGGGACAGGGCCATGGGGCTCTGGCAGGATTTTTGCGGGAGCTTCAAGTGACGGACTTAATCTGCGGCGGTATAGGCGGAGGGGCCCGTCAGGCGCTGGCCGAGGCGGGAATCCGTCTGTACGGCGGTGTGACAGGGGATGCGGATCAGGCGGCCCAGGCATTGGCTGCGGGGAAGCTGGCTTATGATCCGGACGCGGAGTGCAGCCACCACGGCGAGGGGCACCATGAGGGAAACTGCGGGCATCATGGGGAAGGACATCATGTTGGAGGCTGCGGGCATCACGGATGCCGGGAATGAATTTTCAAACACGTTCTAAAAGGGATTTATGAGCGTGGGCGGCGGGCTTCTGCCTCCCACTCGGTGACGGTTCCGCTGTAGGCGTCAATCTTAAACTCATAGAACATATCGCCGTAGGCGAGATGGCCTTCATATTCCAGGCGCCCATCGTCTTCATCAAGGAAGAGGGAGATGTCTGCAGCGGAGGCACCGGGTACACGCGCTAAGATTGTCTGGCGGGCTGTGTCCTCACTGATAAGCCCTTCTGTGCCGGAGGACGGAGTGTAGGGGACATGGGTGTCCTGGCTGAAGCTTAAGATGGAGCCGTCTGCCTGATTGATTTTGTATTCATATTCGGTGCCGTCAGCAGTGGTAAATTCTACCTCAAACACCATTAGACCGTCCTCACGGTCTCTGTTCACCCGGGTGCGGTAGATGTCTTCCCTGGCAACGCCGGCGTGCTCTAAAGCCGCAGAAAGAGCGGACTCCTCATCGATGGATGAGGCGGGGGAGGTGCCGGCAGCAGTCTGGGCTTCTGCAGGGGAGGTGCCGGCAGCAGTCTGGGCTTCTGCGGAGGACGGAGCCGCGGCAGTCTGGCCTTCTGCCGCAGTCTCTTCAGCAGAAGCTGCTGTGAGTATTTTTTCTTCGATAACCACTCCGGTCACGGCATCGATGTCATATTCGCGTTCTACCCCATTTTCTGTAAAAATCACCTGATAATAAAAAATTCCATCCCGGCTGTCCAGCCCGGCGGCAGAGAAGGAAGCCTGGTCAGCAGAGATACCGGCAGCCTTTAATGCAGCCTCCTTTGCCGCGTCAATGCCGATGTAGTCTGCAGTGGACGCCGCAGGCTGGCTCTGGCAGGCAGTTAAAGCACTTGCGGACAGAGAAACGGCCAGAACGAGAGCATATGCGGTTCGCCGGCCTTTTGTAAGAAGAGTTGTATTCTGAGAGTAATTCTTTTTCATAATAGCGCTCCTTATTTTTAAAATGTTCATGTTTTGTTTCAATGTATTCTAAGAGTATCAGGCATTTATTAAAAAAATATTAGAGATTCTTTTATTTTATCCGGGTATTCAGCAGGGGAAATGATACAATGAAACAGCTGCCCTCTTCGGGATGGCTTTCTGCCTTTATGGTGCCGCCATGGAGGAGAACAATTTGGCGAACCATGGAAAGTCCCAGCCCTAAGCCGCCCCCGGACTGGCGGGAGGGATTTACCTGGTAAAATCGCTGCCAGATTTTGTCCAGGTGTTCCGGAGGGATACCGATTCCGTTATCTTCCACCTCCAGGACCGCCTGGGAATTCTTTCGGAAAAGACGAACCCGGATATAGCCGTTTTCACGGCCGTATTTGCGGGCGTTTTCTAAAAGATTGGCAATGACCCGGGAAATCTGGAAAGGATCCGCCTCAATATGGATTCCCTCCTCGATGGATGCGTCCAGGGAAATCTGCCGAATGCCGGTATCCTGCTCTTCACATATAACGCGCAGCATGGCGCTTAAATCTAAATCCTCCTTTGCCAGCTGCCGGGTTCCCAGGTCCAGGCGGGTCATGTCCAGAAGACGCTGGGTGAGGAGGGACATTTTCTGTGCCTGCCGGTCAATCACATCAATGGCTTCCCGGTATTCCTCCGGATCAGCCCCGTGCTTTTTCAGATAGCTGCACTGAGCGAGAATCACGGAAGTAGGGGTGCGGAGCTCATGGGAGGCGTCTGAGGTGAATTGCTTTTCCGCCTCAAAGGCCTGCTCCAGGCGCTCAAACATGTGATTAAATGCATCGGCCAGACGTTTCATCTCCAGATCACTGCCCCCGGGCAGGCGAATTCTCTGTGTCAAATCCCTTCCCTCGCTGATGCTGCCCGCAGTGTCCGTGATGTAGGAGATGGGCGACAGGGCTTTTTTCACAATGAAGTACCCGCCCACAGCGGCTGTCAGGATAAAGAAGGGCAGTATGATGGAGAAAATAAGAAAGATCTGGTCAACTGTCTGGCTTCCATCCGGGCTTCGGAGGACGCCGCGGAGCCAAAATCCGTTGTCCCATCCTGAAGGAATCCAGAAGTCCAGGACATAAAAACCGTCTTCTCCGCCGGGCACAAACCGGGAAACGCCGTTTTCCAGCGCTGTACTTATGGGAAAGGAGGGCGGAGCCTGGCCGGAGAGAAGGGCGCCGTCTTTATTGTATATGAGCATGTACACATCATTGGAGTAAAAAGAAAAATCCGCTGCCAGACTGAGATTCCCATCTGTGGAGGAAATTTTGGGGATATTGCTCCGGACAGAGAGGGAGAGAATGTTAAATGCCTGGGACTGGATCACGCGGCTGCTGATGAGAAGAATGAGTCCCAGGCAGACTGCGGCCAGCAGGGACATGAAGCCGGTAAACCAGAGGGTCAGCTTAATTTTAGTTGATAAAGGCCGTTTCATGGATCCTCCTTGATCGTCCAGCCGGCGCCCCAGATGGTGTGTATCAGCTTTTTCTTCTGGCCGCCGTCGATCTTTTTGCGGAGATAACTGATATAGACATCTACTACATTGGAACCGCCGCTGTAGTCATAATTCCAGATATGGTTTTCAATTTTTTCGCGGGACAGGACAATGCCCGGATTCATGCACATGTACTCCAAAATGGCATACTCCCGGGCGGACAAATCGATAGGCTTTCCGCCTCTGGCCGCCTGGCGGCTCCCTGTGTCCAGAGTCAGATCTCCAACGGTGAGCACGCTGGAGGTGTGAGGACTGCGTTTGCGCGTCATGGCCCGGATTCGGGCTAAAAGCTCGTCAAAGTCAAAGGGTTTGATGAGATAATCATCAGCGCCGGAATCAAGACCAAGAACCCGGTCAGAAATGCTGTCTCTGGCCGTGAGAAAGAGAACGGGAAGATCACTTCCCTTTTGGCGCAGTGCCTTTAACACGGAGAGTCCGTCCTTTTTCGGCATCATGATATCCAGTATGGCTCCGTCGTAGTCCGTATGCTCCAGATAGTACAGAGCCTCCTCCCCGTCAAAGCAGGAGTCCACCCCGTAGCCCTCCTTTTCCAGAGTCTTGCGGATTAATCGGTTTAAATCCTGTTCATCTTCCGCAACCAACAGTCTCATAGCGATTCTCCTTATAAAAATTTTTTCATCTGTTCTTAAATATACTATGCCATGCGTCCCGCGATCTGTCAATGGGGAGCCGAAAAGGGGACAATTGGAGACTTGCGTCATATGATAGAGTACCTTCCACACGCAGGGAAAATAGCACTGTTTGGGAGAAAAATTTGGCAGAAAGGACGGAGAAGCTGCATGAGAGATATTTCGTTATGTCATCCCCGGCTTCAGGAGCTGGCCGGAAAGCTGCTGGAGGAGTGCGGAGTCCAGGGCCTGGATATCGGAATCGGTGAAACGCTTCGCACAATGGAGGAGCAGGATGCGCTTTACGCACAGGGGCGGACCAAGCCGGGAAATATTGTGACCAATGCTCCGGGAAGCACTTACAGTTCCTATCATCAGTGGGGGACAGCGTTTGATTTTTTTCGAAATGACGGGAAGGGCGCTTTTTATGACGGAGATGGATTCTTTTCCAAAGTGGGACAAATTGGGGTGCCCTTGGGACTGGAATGGGGAGGAAACTGGAAAAATCCTGTGGATAAACCACACTTTCAGCTGCCGGACTGGGGAAGCACCACAGCGGGAATCAAAAAATTGTATAAGACGCCGGAAGAATTTATGAAGACATGGGCAAAGGAAACAGCTGGCTGGGTGAAAAATGCAAATGGATGGTGGTATCAACGGGAGGATGGAACGTATCCGGCCGATGCCTGGTGCGTGATAAACCGGCACTGGTATTTATTTAACAAGGATGGATATATGTGTACGGGCTGGCACCGGTGGAACGGAAGTCAGTGCGACCCTGAGGACGGGAGTGGGGATTGGTACTATTTTGATCCCACTCCGGGAGGCCCCCTGGAGGGGGCTTGCTGGCACAGCCGGGAGAACGGTTCGATGGAGATATGGGAGGTAGATTTGGAAAATAAAATTTAAAGTAACGCCGCCGTCCTGAACAATTAAAATTAAATTGATTTTCTAATAATTTTTTAATAATTGGGTTTTACTATAAAGCCATCAAATGAAACACATCAAAAATAGAGAGCGGAGGTAAAACCTATGAATAAGAAAATAACAATTTTAGGAACAGGATTAGCGGCAGGAATTCTCTGCATGGCAATGGCGTTCAACACATTTGCGGCGCAGATCACGGAGGATCGCGCCAAGACCATCGCCATGGAGGATGCGGGGGTTACCCAGGAGCAGATTTCCTTTGTGAAAGTGAAGAGAGACTACGATGACGGAAGAAGTCTGTACGAGGTGGAATTTTTCACCAATGATTATAAAGAGTATGACTACGAAATCGACCAGCAGACAGGAACCATCTTGAGCAAAGATTTTGACGCGGAATACGCTTATTGGGAAAGAAACAGAGAGGCTGGAACTGCAGCGCAGACGGTTCAGGGCAGGGCCAAAGCCCAGGTCTCCCAGGAAGGGATTGATAAGGCGAAGGCTGCAGCGCTTGAGACCGCGGGGCTTTCTGACAGCCAGGTAACCTGGGGCCGGGTGAAGGCAGATTACGATGACGGCCGGCTGTTATATGAAGGGAAATTTTTCTACAATAATATGGAATATGAGTTTGAGGTGGATGCAGAGCTGGGAATTGTGATGGAGTGGGATGCAGAGAGCATATATGACTGATGTACGCTTTTGAAGGACAGAGAGGGTTGAGAACAGAATAGAAAAGCGGGGATGCTGGGAAATGGGCATCTCCGCTTTTCATTATGGGGGGCTTTTCGTGTGGAAAAAACACAGGAGATGGGATATAATGGATAGAAACAGCGGACATCAGCAGGAGGCAGGAACAGAGATGACGGAAAGCAGAAGGAGAAAAACAGGACTGATTCTTGAGGGCGGAGGAATGCGGGGGATTTATACGGCCGGCATTCTGGATGTATTTATGGAGGAGAATGTCCATTTTGACGGAGTAATCGGGGTATCGGCGGGCGCGATTCACGGCTGTTCCTTTGTGTCCGGGCAGGCAGGGAGGAGTATCCGCTATTATAAAAAATACTGCGGTGACCGGAGATTTATGAGCTTTTACAATCTGGTTACAACGGGAAATATCGCGGAAGTGAATTTTTGCTATCATGAGCTTCCGGAGAAGCTGGATCCTTATGATTATCAGGCCTTTGAACGCTCGGAGACCGAGTTTTATGTGGGGTGCAGCAATGTAGAGACAGGAAAGCCGGAATATATCCGGATGACAGATATGAAGGAGCAGATCGCATTTATGCAGGCATCCGCCTCCCTGCCGTATGTTTCCCGGATTGTAAAGGCAGGAGGAATGAAACTGCTGGACGGCGGATGCACGGACAGTATTCCCCTGCGGCCATTTTTGAAGAAGGGATTTAAGAAGAACGTAGTCATACTCACCAGGGAAAAAGGGTACAGAAAGATGCCGGAGCACGCAAAGATGGCGAGATTGTTTTATTTCCGGTATCCGGCCTTTGTCCGTGCGCTTTCTCACCGCCATCTGACGTATAACCGGACTGTAGAATGGATTGACAGGCTGGAGGAACAGGGGAAGATTTATGTAATTCGCCCGGAACATTCACTGGATATCGGTCGGATGGAGCACGACCCAAACGAGCTTGAGCGGGTATATGAGATAGGAAGAGAGGATGGAAAAAGGCATCTGGAAAGTTTGAAGCGGTGGCTGGGATGAGAGAAAAGCAGCCGCCCCGGAGGTTCCTTGTGAAGCTCCGGGGCGGCTGTATTTTGCGGCTGCTCACCTGCAGTCAAGTATCCGCCGTTTAAACAATGTCAGTTATCGCAGCAGCATCCCTCTCCGTCTCTTGAGCTGCCCGGTCCGCCGGGACCGCCAGGCCCACCCGGCCCTCCGGGCCCCCGGCCAAAGCTGGCATCGTTGAAGCCGGCCCAATAGCCGTTGTGAAAACCTTCGCGGTAAGCACGGCGCCGCACGCCGGCGCAGATGTCATTGCCGGGGCCTACACCGCCGGGCCCACCCGGTCCTCCCGGTCCGATGCCGCCTGGTCCGCCGGGCCTTCTGGGGCGGCAGCAGCAGCACGGACAGCAGCAACAGCAGCGAAATCTACAATTACACATATATGACACTCCTTTTCGGTTTATTTGCACGGAATTGTTCGGGGACGGTGCTCCTGTCTTCCGGAACAATCACGTTTGTACTATATCATATGGGACGGAAAGACAAAGTGTTACACGCCCTGGAACCGCATTTTGCTGTCACCAGCTACGGAAGGGTTCATAAACTATAGTAGAAAGCAAAGTGAAAGGAGTATCCACTTTATGGATTCTTATACAGATGTAAGAGGGCAGTGCTGCGGCAGCGGCCGCCGGGTATGGGAGACGCATAACCGGTGCTGTCCCTGCCCGCCGCCTGTCTGCGGTGAGACTCCTTCTGTGTCCTGGCCTTCCTGGGAGCCGGGCGCCGGAGCAGCTCCGGTGCCTGCACCCTATGAGGAACCGCAGAATATGGCCTGCCCTATGACGGAGGCAGGCGTTTTGGAACAGAATTTTCCTGTGGCCATGGCGTA
>CALWBS010000168.1 GCA_944376135.1 uncultured Enterocloster sp. | reverse complement strand
AGGGGCGGCAACGAGTCAAGAGCATAGTGGCTTGAACGAAGTGAAAGCCAGCGCCTTGAGACGCTGGCCTAGTAACAAAGGGTTTTACCCGTCCGCCGAGCCACCCGTTTTACGGGTGGCGGCGACTGACAACTTTAATGACGCCCTCCCGGAGGACATCTACAACAATACTCTGGCAAACTTTGACTGGTCCTCTATAAGCGCGGTGCAGAAACAGCAGGTGATAAAGACGCCCCTGGGCATGTACCGCTGGTACGTGACCTGCTCGGACTCCGCTCTGATGCTTTTGTGGATGGCAAAGCAGAACCAGCCGGAGCTCTTTGCGGATATTGACATGAATCAGACGGTGAAGGATTTCTACGAGCAATTTTATGGCGTGACATTGACGGACGCAGATGCGGGGTATATCTTCACGCCGAAGCGGGAGGCAGCGGGGGGGATCTGATGCGGCAGGGGATGAACGGGCCGTATAAGGAATAGGAAATTAACAACAGATATAGAAGCACCAGTGCAGCTATTTATCGCGCAGCACTGGTGTTTTGCGTTTTAATTGTATGTGAGAGGAATCTCGTCTTGCTTTCGATAGTCTATGCCTATTTTGAGATCAGCAGGATGATTGTCGAGGAAGAGCAACATGACGCAAACCGCGCGGCATACGGAACACAACTTTTGAAAGAGCTGTCTGCTTATTTGACCAAGAACTTCGGAAAAGGCTTTTTTGTAGGCAGCCTGAAAAATATCCGGCATTTTTACGAAATATTGGAACTTGGAACGGGCTTTGCGTTTATTAGGCGGCAGGAGCGCTTTACCTTTGACGAAGAGCATTTCATGGTGGATTTGGTTTTCTGCAATCGGCTCCTGCGCTGCTTTGTTCTCTTTGATCTTAAAATTGGCGAACTCAAGCGTCAGGATATTGGGCAGATGCAAATGTATGTGCATTACTACGACCGCAAGGTGAAGCTGCCGGATGAAAACCCGACCATCGGGATCATCCTTTGCGGAGACAAAAACAACGCGGTGGTGGAAATGACTTTGCCGGAAGATAATTCACAGATCTTTGCCGGCAAATACGAAACTGTTTTGCCCAGCAAAGAAGCTTTGCAAAAGCTGCTGCAGGAACAAATAGCAGGTGAGGATGGAGGCGAAGACGAAGAAAGCTGCAATTTTTAATAAATTTCAGATTTTCATAAGAAATTGTTCATAGGCGGTTCAGAGCACTGCTTTATACTAAATAAAAGTGCAGTTGTATGAAAAAACTGCATCGGAGTACAAAAAAGGAGTGGCAGTATGAATATTTTGTTTTTTCTGACGCCTAAGAGCGAAGTGGCTTACATCAGCGAGGACGACACCTTAAGGCAGGCATTGGAGAAAATGGAGCATCACAAGTACTCCTCCGTGCCTATCGTCAGCAGAAATGGCCGGTACATAGGCACATTGACCGAGGGGGACCTGCTGTGGGGGATCAAGAACCAATTTAACCTAAACCTCAAGGAAGCGGAAAAAATTCCTATTACCGCAATTCGCCGCAGATGCGACAATCTTCCGGTGAAAGCGGACGCGGACATGGAGGACTTGATTCTAAAAGCACTAAATCAGAACTTTGTCCCGGTGCTGGACGACCAGAAGTGTTTTATCGGGATTATCACCCGTAAGGACATCATCAAATATTTTCATCAGAGATTCCAATCTGCCTGCCGTACGGCGGAGAAAGAGGAGGAAGTACATAAGCTGGAATACCTCTCCCAGGCGGTGCGTTTGGGAAATGGGACGGATCCTTTGTAAATATCTCCCATGGATGCCGGGTGCTGGGAAGGACAGCGACGGAAAAATGATTAAAAAGATATTTGAAAAAAATAAAACTTTGTGCACACTTTTTTACGGTCCTATGCTATTATAATAGACGTAACCCCCCAATACATTATATAGTTTTTGCTACACCCCATAAGAAACGAAATACCTTCTCCTGAAATGACCGGTTCCCCAACCGGTCATTTCACTTTGCAAAAAAATAAGAATCCCGGGCCGGGGGAAATCGCTCCCCCGCGCCCGGGATTCTTACTGCAATAAAATCTTTTGAATCGCTGCCGTCTTCGGCGTATTTTCATTTGTATTTCCTTTGTCAGCTTCTGCGCCGCCCCCTGCCCTGTGTGTGATGGAGTGTAATGCAAAAGAGGAAGTTCGTTTTATAATTGGTTGATGAAAGGGTTCGGGCTCCGGAACGCATTTAAAAATTCAGATACGCCCCAGGGGCTGCCCGCAAAAGCTGTTGTTTATCCGTTCATAAGGTTAATGCCCGGCGGCTCATTTTTATCGCAAAAAATTTTTGCCTCTTATTGCCAGCGCTCTTGTCAAGGAATATCTTCCTATGGTAAGATAGGGATTGTTTTACGGCAAAAAAGAGGATACAATGATGATACAGTATATAATCGTGTGCCCCCTGGTGTTTCTGGCCGGCCTGGTTGACTCCATCGCCGGAGGCGGCGGGCTGATTTCCCTGCCCGCCTACATGATTGCCGGGGTGCCGCCCCACCAGGCGTTGGGGACAAACAAGCTGGGCTCAGCTATGGGAACCGTGGTCTCTACCCTGCGGCTGGCCCGCCACGGGTATTTGAAAAGAAAAATGCATATCGCCCTGGGGGCCGCCCTGGCTGCCTTGGCGGGCTCCGCCCTCGGCTCCCATCTGGCCCTTTTGGTGCCGGACACTGTGATCCGGAATTTGATGATTGCGGTTCTGCCCATCACGGCCTTTTATGTGCTCAGACAGAAAAAGGATGCGGGGGAGCGGGAGCCCCTGCCTGCAGGCCGGCTGACGGCCATCACCTTGGCCGCGGCTTTTGCGTTCGGCGGCTATGATGGATTTTACGGGCCTGGAACCGGCACCTTCCTTATTTTGGTGCTGACCGGTGCCGCCCGGTTGGATATCCGCGTGGCCTCCGCCATGACAAAAGTCATCAATCTCTCTTCCAATGTGGCCGCCCTTGCCACTTTTCTGTTCACGGGAAATGTGGACTGTGCACTGGGGCTTGCGGCGGGCGTGTGCTGCATCGCCGGCCATTATCTGGGGGCGGGGATGGTTGTTCACGACGGAAAAAAGATTGTGCGCCCGGTGGTGCTGGTGGTTCTGGCCCTTTTATTTATCAAGGTAATCAGCGGAATGTAAACAGGAGTGTGAGCGGTATGAAGTGGAAAAAATTTACATTAACTACCACCACGGAAGCGGTGGATTTAATCAGCAGCATGCTGGATGATCTTGGAATCGAGGGCATTGAGATTGAGGACAATGTGCCCTTGACGGAGAAGGAGACAAAGGGGATGTTCATTGACATCCTGCCGGAACTGCCGCCGGACGAAGGCGTGGCAAAGGTCAGTTTTTACTTGGATGAGGAGGAAGATACGGGGGAAACCCTCAAAAAAGTGGAGGCAGGTCTGGACGAGCTGGCGGCCTTTACGAACTTGGGCGCCCGGAGTCTGGAGGCCTCAGAGACCGAGGATAAGGATTGGATCAACAACTGGAAGCAGTATTTTAAGCCGTTTACCGTGGATCATATTTTGATTAAGCCCACCTGGGAGGAAGTGCCCCCGGAGCACGAGGACAAGCTTTTGATCCAAATTGATCCGGGGACCGCCTTTGGCACGGGTATGCACGAGACCACCCAGCTCTGTATTCGTCAGCTGGAAAAGCGGGTGAAGAAGGGCGATAAGGTGCTGGACGTGGGAACGGGAAGCGGCATCCTGGGCATTGCTGCTTTGAAGCTGGGCGCCGGCCTGGTGCGGGGCACGGACTTGGATGAAAATGCCATCACCGCAGTGGGAGAGAACCTGGCCTCCAACCATATTTCCCCGGAGCAGTTTGCCGTGATTCAGGGAAATATCATCGATGACCCGAGAATAAAGGATTGGGCCGGATATGAGGAGTATGATCTTGTGACAGCCAATATCCTGGCGGATGTGATTATCCCCTTGGTAGATGAGATTCCGGCTCATCTGAAAAGGGGAGGATATTTCATTACCTCAGGCATTATCAATATGAAGGAAGAGGCGGTAAAGGCGGCCTTTGCCGCCAGCCCGGAGTTTGCGGTGGAGGAGATTACCTACCAGGGAGAGTGGGTTTCCATAACGGCCAGAAAACGGCTGGATGATGAAAAGTAGAGGGAGTATGCATGCATCATTTTTTTGCGGAACCCTCCGGAGTGGAGGATGGGCGGATACGGATTGAGGGGCCGGACGCGGAGCACATAAGCCGGGTCCTGCGCATAAAACCCGGTGAGGAGATTCTGGTGAGCGACGGTCAGGGCCGGGATTATCTCTGCCAGGTGGAAGAGCTGGCAAAGGGGTGCGTGCGGGTTCGTATTTTGCAGGAGCGGCAGGAAAGCGGAGAGCTTCCTGCCAGGATATGGCTTTTTCAGGGTTTGCCAAAATCGGATAAGATGGATCTGATTGTCCAGAAGGCGGTGGAATTAGGGGCGTTCTGCATCGTTCCCACTGCCACCCGCAACGCGGTTGTAAAGCTGGACCCCAAAAAGGGAGAGGCAAAAAGCCGCCGCTGGCAGGCGATTGCAAAGAGCGCGGCGGAGCAGTCAAAACGCAGCAGGATTCCGATGGTTCTGGAACCAATGCCTTTGGGGGAGGCTTTTGACCTGGTAAAGGAAAAGAATTTTCACCTGTGCCTCATTCCCTATGAGGAGGAGCAGGGGATGGGTTCCCTGAAAGAGGCGATGCGGCAGCTTGCGCCCGGCGGTGACGTGGGCGTGTTTATCGGCCCGGAGGGAGGATTTGACCGGGAGGAAATCCGGGAGGCTATTTCCCAGGGAATTCGTCCGGTGAGCCTGGGGCGGAGAATTCTGCGTACAGAGACAGCGGGGCTGGCGGTTTTGTCCCTGCTCATGATGAAGTTTGAAGGGGTATTTTAGGAGGAGTACAATGGAAGCATATTTTGACAATTCGGCGACCACCCGAGTGCTGGATGAGGTAAAGGATATCGTGGTCAAGGTGATGACTGTGGATTATGGAAATCCCTCCGCCAGGCACAAAAAAGGCATGGAGGCAGAACAGTATGTGCGCCGGGCGGCTGCAGAGGTCGCCAAAACCTTAAAGGTAAAGGAAAAGGAAATTCTCTTTACCTCAGGCGGCACGGAGTCCAATAACATGGCGCTGATCGGAACGGCTATGGCCAACATGCGGGCGGGAAAACACATCATCACCACCCGGATTGAGCACGCGTCCGTGTACAATCCCATGGCTTTTTTGGAGCAGCAGGGATTTGAGGTGACCTATCTGCATGTGGACAGCCAGGGACATATTTCCCTGGAGGAGTTAGAGAAATCCCTGCGGCCAGACACGATCCTGGTTTCCATTATGTATGTGAATAATGAAGTGGGGGCAGTGGAGCCGGTGGAGGAGATTGCCGCCCTTGTCCATCGTACAGTTCCGGGAGCTGTCTTTCACGTGGACGCTATCCAGGGATACGGAAAATTCCGCATCCGGCCCAAGACCCAGGGGATTGACCTTTTAAGCGTCAGCGCCCACAAAATCCATGGCCCCAAGGGGGTGGGATTTCTCTATATTGATGAGAAAGTTAAGATTAAACCCATTCTTTTGGGCGGCGGCCAGCAGAGGGGCATGCGCTCCGGAACGGAAAATGTTCCGGGAATCGCCGGCCTCGGTGTGGCGGCGCGGGAGGCCTACCGGGATTTTGACGCAAAGATCGCCCATATTACGGGACTGAAGGATTATCTCATCGACCGTTTGGGCGGCCTGGAGGGCGTCACGGTCAACAGTCAGAAGGGAGCAGCCGGCGCGCCGCAGATTGTCAGCGCCAGTTTTGCCGGAGTTCGCAGCGAGGTTCTGCTGCACGCTCTGGAGGACAAGGGAATCTATGTGTCCTCGGGTTCAGCCTGCTCTTCCAACCATCCGGCAATCAGCGGAACCCTGCGTGCGATCGGGGTGAAAACGGAGCTTTTGGACTCCACCCTGCGGTTCAGCTTCGGCCTGTTCAATACCCGGGAGGAAATTGACTATTGCATTCAGGTCCTGGAAGAATTGCTGCCGGTTCTCAGACGGTACACCCGGGGATAAATTGTCCCGGGCCAGGCAGTCCTAGAGCACGAATTTGGAGAGAAGGAAAGAGAGGAATCTATGCAGTACCATGCATTTTTAATTAAATATGCGGAGATCGGCACCAAGGGAAAGAACCGCTATATGTTCGAGGATGCCCTGATGAAGCAGATCCGCTATGCATTGAAAGATGTGGACGGCCAGTTTGAGGTGACAAAGGAGGCGGGCCGCATCTATGTAAATGTGCAGGGAACCTATGACTACGAGGATGCGGTGGAGGCCCTAAAGCAGGTCTTCGGGATCGCGGACATCTGCCCCATGGTGCAGGTGGAGGATCGGGATTTTGAAAATATAAAGCAGCAGGTCATCGCTTACATGGATCAGGTTTATCCAGACAAAAATCTCACTTTCAAGGTGGACGCCCGCAGGGTGGATAAAAATTATCCTGTGGGATCAGAGCAGATGAACCGGGACCTGGGAGAGGTCCTCCTGGAGGCCTTTCCTCAGATGAAGGTGGATGTGCATAATCCTCAGGTGCGCCTGCGGGTGGAGGTGCGTCAGAAGGTCAATTTATTTTCCGTGGTGATCCCGGGACCCGGCGGAATGCCGGTGGGAACCAACGGAAAAGCCACGCTGCTTCTCTCCGGCGGTATCGACAGCCCGGTGGCGGGCTATATGATCGCCAAGAGAGGGGTAAAAATCGATGCGGTCTACTTCCATGCGCCGCCTTACACCAGCGACCGGGCAAAGCAGAAGGTGGTGGACCTTGCCAATCTGGTCGCCCGATATGCGGGGCCAATGGATCTTCACGTGGTGAATTTCACGGATATCCAGCTCTATATCTATGAAAAGTGCCCTCATGAGGAGCTGACCATCATCATGCGCCGCTATATGATGCGGATTGCTGAGTCCATCGCAGAGCGCACGGGCTCTCTGGGACTTATCACAGGGGAGAGTATCGGACAGGTGGCTTCCCAGACCCTGCAGTCCCTCGCAGCGACCAATGCGGTGTGCACTATGCCGGTGTTCCGTCCGGTGATCGGCTTTGATAAGCAGGAAATCGTAGATTTATCAGAAAAAATAGGAACCTATGAGACATCCATCCAGCCCTATGAGGACTGCTGCACCATCTTTGTGGCAAAGCATCCGGTTACGAGGCCGAATATCAGGGGAATTGCGAGCTCCGAGAGACGATTGTCCGAGAAAATCGATGAGCTCGTGAAAATAGCCCTGGATACGGAAGAAGTAATCCGCTGCCAGGGCTAGAGGCTCGGCTCAATCAATGATGTAGGGAGCCAGTGTGGTCAAAATCTCGTCCACGCCGCTCTCTGCATGGATGTTTAAATCAATCGGCTTGGACAGGTCCAGGCTGAAAATGCCCATAATGGACTTGGCGTCGATGACGTACCGGCCGGAAACCAGGTCAAAGTCAACATCGAACTTGGAGAGATCATTCACAAATGATTTCACCTTGTCAATGGAGTTGAGCGAAATGCGAACTGTTTTCATGGGGAAAACCTCCTTGTAATATGTAAAGTTGTCACTTTAAATACTACAGAGAGGGAAGATAAAAGTCAATAGTGAGATTGCTGAAAAGTAGGAGGCTTTATAATGCCCAGAGCGGCGTTTCACAATTTGGGATGCAAAGTAAATGCATATGAGACCGAGGCCATGGAGCAGCAGCTTAAAAAGCGCGGCTACGAGATCGTACCCTTTGACGCGGAGGCGGATGTGTACGTGGTCAACACCTGCTCGGTCACAAATATCGCGGACCGCAAATCCCGGCAGATGCTTCACCGGGCGAAAAAGAAAAATCCACAGGCCCTGGTGGTGGCTGTGGGCTGCTATGTGCAGGTGGCTTCCCAGGAACTGGCTAAGGATTCTAGTGTGGATATTATCATTGGAAATAACCGCAAGGGAGAACTGGCGGATATTTTGGAGGAATACCGGAGGACCGGAGCGGGCACTTCCTGCCTGGAAGATATTGGAAAAGAGCAGGACTGCGAGGATCTTAGACTGGAAAGCAGGGGGACGCATACCCGGGCCTTTATACGGGTCCAGGACGGGTGCAATCAGTTCTGCAGCTACTGTATTATCCCCTATGCCAGGGGGCGGGTCAGAAGCCGCAGCCCCCAGGATGTGGAAGAGGAAATCCGGGGGTTGGCGGCTCAGGGCTGCCGGGAGGTAGTTCTGACCGGCATTCACTTAAGCTCTTACGGCGCGGAGCACATGGAAGGCGGGCCTGTCCGGGGAGGCGACTGGGATCACCGGGAGCTTCTCTCCCTTATTCAGCGGATTCACGGGATTTCCGGCATCGAGCGGATCCGCTTGGGCTCCCTGGAGCCGCGGATCATCACGGAGGCGTTTGTGAGCGCTCTGGGAGAGCTTCCCAAGCTCTGCCGCCATTTTCATCTGTCTCTCCAGAGCGGCTGTGACAGCGTGCTTTGCAGGATGAACCGGCACTATACCACAGAGGACTATGCCGGCCGGTGCCGGATTTTGCGGGAGCATTTCCCGGATGCGGCTATCACCACGGATGTGATTGTGGGCTTCCCGGGGGAGACCGGAGAGGAGTTTGCGGCCACCAGAAAATTTGTGGAGGACGTGCATTTTTATGAGATGCATGTGTTTAAGTATTCCAGGAGGGAAGGAACAAGGGCAGCCGCCATGCCGGACCAGATACCGGAACAGGTGAAAGGGGAACGCAGCGCCGCTCTCCTGGAGCTGGGCGCCGCCATGTCCCGGGAGTTTCGGGAGCGGTTTATAGGGCGGACGATTTCCGTCCTTTTTGAGGAGACGGAGGAAATCGGAGGCCGCGTATATATGACCGGGTATACGCCGGAGTATGTGAAGGCCGGCCTGGATATAGAGGCCGCCGGGCTCTCCGCCGAAGAGGCTGCGGATAGACTTGGCGGAAATGTTATCCGCATGCGGACCGACGCACTTTTGGGAGATGATCTGCTGCTCTTGGAGAGCGTGTTTTAAAGGTTTTTTAAATAATCTATTGCCGAATAGGCAATTATAATGTAGAATAGAGAAGAATACTTAAAGGACGTGATAGCATGGGCAATATAAGAGATACGCAGTATTTTCAGGCTGTTCAGGACAAGAAGATGGAAGCGAGAGATGTATTGGAACAAGTATATATTGCCCTGACAGAGAAGGGGTACAATCCCGTAAACCAGATCGTGGGCTACATTATGTCCGGCGATCCCACCTATATCACAAGCCACAGAGGGGCCAGAAGCCTGATTATGAAGGTGGAGAGGGATGAGCTCTTGGAGGAGCTTCTGGCGGTTTATATTGAGGCACGCTTAAAGGGGCAGCCATCTGACAGGGCGTGAGGCGGCCTGCGGACGCGGGGATAGATGGAAAAAGAATTTTTCTGTTGGCAGAAGGGCGGCCGGTGCCGTGTTGTGCGTTTTTGCGCAGTGCGGTGCTGGTTTTGTCGTTATGGGCACTTTTGCGGTTTGAAGGAGAATGAAAGATGACGCGGATTTTGGGTCTTGATTACGGCTCAAAGACAGTGGGGGCCGCGGTGAGCGATCCCTTAGGTATTACAGCCCAGATGGTGGAGACCATTGTGCGTGAGCGGGAGGATAAGCTGCGGCGCACGCTGGCCCGAATCGAGGCATTAGTTGCGCAGTACAAGATTGAAAGGATTGTTCTTGGGTATCCTAAAAATATGAACAACACGCTGGGAGAGCGGGCAGCCCGCACGGAAGAATTTAAGGCGGCCTTAGAGCGCCGGACAGGGCTTCCCGTGATTTTGTGGGATGAGCGTCTGACTACGGCTGCGGCTGAGCGCGTTCTGATTGAGCGGGGCGTGCGCAGAGAACACAGAAAAGAGACTGTGGATCAGATTGCTGCGGCCCTCATTCTGCAGGGGTATCTGGACAGCCTTTCCCTAGAGGAACGGAAATGAAAAAAGAAGAGACAGTGATAACCATGAGGACGGACACAGGGGAGACTGTGGATTTTTATGTCCTGGAGGAGACTAGGATCAACGCAGGGGACTATCTGCTGGTTACGGACGCGCCGGAAGGTGAGGACGGAGAGTGCTACATCTTGAAGGACGTGTCGGACAGCCGGGAGGCGGAGGCCGTTTACGAGTTCGTGGAAGACGAAGCGGAGTTAGACGGTCTCTTTGGAGTATTTGAAAAACTGCTCGGCGATGCGGATGTGGACCTGGAAAAATAGATTGGAGGAATCAATTTGAGTTTAGAAGGAAAAGAGAATGCAACGGCGGAGGCTGTCCGCAGACAGCCCCGCAGACCTGCGGTGGGAAAAACGCCGGCGGCGAAGAAGGCTGCTGTGAAAGGAAAGCCTGCTAAGAAGGCCCAGCCAAAGCCGGCAGCAGAAAAGGCTGCGGATGGGAAAGTCCAGGCGG